>SESX01000229.1 GCA_004367365.1 Candidatus Acetocimmeria pyornia | reverse complement strand
GAATTCTGTTTGCAATTAAAGAGGCTCTGTTTCCTACCGGCAACAGCGCAGTAGTCAACAGTTCCCTGCTGGTGACAGGAACAGCAGGGCTTGTGCTCTTTCTGTGGTGCGTTGTTTCTTACCGACATAACCTGGCCAGGGATTAGGAGGTGGGTACAGTGAGTGCAAGACGCATCAGCGCAATCTTTCGCAGAGATCTAATGAGCGGTACCCGGGAGTTCCTGCTGATCTACATGACAGTGGCACCAGTGCTGTTAGCAGTGTTGTTCAGGTTGTTTATCCCCAGTGTCAATGCCATCAGTTTCAAGTTCGCAGTTGACGAAGCATTGGGGGAAGAAGTAATCCGGGCATTTGATAAGTACGGTAGTGTGGAGGTGCTGAAGGGCCGGGCCGCCGTTGAAGAGCGAGTCCTGAAAATCGATGATACTGCTGGAATAACTGCAGATGCAGACGGTGATTTCATGGTGTTCCTTGAAGGTAACGAAGTAGATACGCTCGAGTATGCCGCTCGGGAAATTATTTATGAGTTAACTCATCCTACAGAAAATAAATTGGATTTCCGGTTTAGCAACATTGGAAAAGGTCTTTCCCCGCTGTTCGTTTACGGGAGTGTCGGTATGGTTATCATGGCGATTACCATGGGAGGCATGATCATCGGGCTGAACATCGTCGAGGAAAAAGAGGCAGGTACCATCAGTGCACTATTGGTTTCACCTCTGGAGAAATGGGAATTTATCTTCGGCAAGAGCCTAATTGGCCTGGTCTTTCCCATTGTTTATGTCTTCATTCTGCTCTGGATTTTCGGCATTACCTGGGTTAACCCGTGGAAAGTAATCTTGTTCACAGTGATAAGCTCATTGTTTGCGTTAATACTGGGGTTCTTGATTGGTGTCTTGAGCAGCAACCAGTTGGCAGCTGTTGCTAACATGAAAGGGCTTTCCGTGATCGTATCGGGATCATTCCTGGGAGCAGTTCTGCTGCCGGCCAATAAGCACTTCTTTTTATACTGGTCCCCGGTCTACTGGAGTATCATGGGGTTTTACAAGTTGATCACCAATCAGGCTAGCTGGTATCTCGTGGGCCAGTATTCACTCTGGATCTTGGGGCTAACTACAGCAGTATTTCTCTTGGCTCACAGCAGGATCCGCATGGGTATATCGTAGTGGAGTTCCAGGCCTCAACTGCCAAAAAGCAGGAAAACAGGCTTCTGATAGCATATTATATTTACACTCCCTAAAATATTATTTCTTAAGACATGGACTAATCTCTCCGATGCCAGCAAACACCGCCAGGTGATAATTTGATTGATAGGGGGTGCGGTCATGGGAAAAGAGGTCAGGTTTATCCATGCCGCTGACCTCCACCTGGGAAGCTCCCTAACAGCTATTGGCACCATGTCCCCTGAACTACAAGGCAAGATAAGGCGGGCTGGTTACACTGCTCTTGAGCGAGTGGTTGATGCCGTACTGAAGCACAAGGTAGATTTTGTTGTTTTCAGTGGAGATATCTACGACCGTGAGGCCCACTCGGTTTATGCAAACCAGTATTTTGTCGAGCAGATGGCCCGCCTTGACAAGAGAGGTACCCCGGTTTTTGTAATCTATGGAAACCACGACCCTCTGGGGACCGGCCCTGAATTCTTTCAGCTCCCCCCAAACGTGCACATTTTCGGCTCCGAGAAAGTGGAGACAAGAGAGGTAAAGGATCAAGCAGGCCGACTGGTAGCCAGGGTCCTGGGCCAGTCCTACCGGAACCCTTCCGAGAGTCGTAAGATGTACCAGTCCTTTTCAACCCCTGACAACCATGTTGTCAACGTGGGGCTGCTGCACACCGGCCTCAATCCTTCAGCAAACAGTTACGTGCCGTGTACCTTAACGGATCTCACCAGTCAACCTGGAATTGACTATTGGGCCCTGGGCCACATCCACCGCCCCAGCATCAGGAACAAGACGCGGCCGGTCATTGCCTACCCTGGTATTCCCCAGGGGCGCGACCAGGGTGAGCCGGGCGTAGGGGGTTGTTTCCTGGTTACCGTGCAACCTGGCCAACCTGCACGTGTACAGTTTATCCCTACCTCTTCGGTGGTGTGGCTAACCATGGAGGTACCTATCGACAACACAGTCGTTAATGTCAGCGATTTAGAGGAACTTATCCTGGCCCACGGGCAGGCAGTTCTCAACAATGCCCTTCATGTACCGTGTGACCTAGAACTCGGTCCAGGTGAAAACCTGGCCTTTGACGGCTATGTCGTACGCTGGGTATTAACCGGTAGAGGAAAGGTACACCAAGAGATTATTTCCGGCAATGAGCCTGAGGTTGCAACTTTACTAACAGAGAGATTACGCCAGCAGCTGGGTCGCGGTCGACCTTTCCTCTGGACGGAAACAGTAAGGTTTAAAACAGCGGCCCCGGTGCCCCGGTTAGAAAGTCTCCTTAAACAGGACATGGTTCTCAAGACGTTGTTTGAAACTAGTGAGGAAATAAAGTCCAACGCCGAATTGCGTAAACAGGCCGTAAAAGCAATGGGTAGGGTTTGGTTCCTTCAAAAGGACCCGGAAGACACCAGGCCCGACGCTTTTGCCATCACCGATGAGGTGTTCAAGGCTTTAGTCGAAAAAGCCCGGTATCTTGTTCTTGAGCGGATTGTTGAAGGACGTGAAATCAGGTGAAGATCAGGCGCATTTACCTGGGTGATTTCGGCTTGTTTCAAAACGAGAAAATTGAAGAGATCGCGGACGGGTTAGTTGTCATCGGTGGTCCCAACAGGGCGGGTAAGACTACCTTCATGACCGCCCTCCGCCATCTCGGATACGGGTTGCCCGATTCCCGCCTCCTACCCCCTGCTGCTGCCCAGTACGAAATCCGGGCCGACATCGAACACAATGGTCACCATTATACTCTTCAACTGCAGGGCCACGGTTCACCCAGGGTGTACCCTGTAGATGGAGCACCTGAACTAACCATACAAGAACTGTTTAACCATTTGGACAGGTTTACCTATCACCAACTGTTTACCATCAGTCTTGACGAATTACGCCAATTGCCGGAGGGTTTATCCACCGGGGAGGAACAGAAATTAGCAGCGGTCCTCCTAGGTGCCGGTTGGAGAGATTCCCTGCGCCTAGCCCAGCTCCGCGACCATTTTAATGCTGAGGCCGATAGAATCGGCGGCAAGCACGGCAGGCCCGAGGTCAGGCAATTCAAGCCTTATTTTGAAAACCTGCAAAAAGGCCTTGAAAAACGGGCAGAGGCCCGTGCCCAACAGGAGAAATACTACAACAAGAAAAGAG
>SESX01000228.1 GCA_004367365.1 Candidatus Acetocimmeria pyornia | reverse complement strand
CGGATTCTAGCCATCTGATCCATGCCATGTCGGCTCCAGCCCATTGGTCGGCTGCTTAACCGGGTCGGGAGCCTTGTTGAGGAACACTACCCATCTCGTGCACCCAGCACCGGATGAGCCCCGCCTCGGGTTCTAGACTCTCTACTGCCTTGACCAGGATTTCTGTACCGTCCTCGGTTACTGGAATGGTGACTGGTGTAGGGTAGTCGTAGTAACAAAGAAGGAACGACAAGAAATTGGGCGAAGATTCCATATGACATAGTTTTACCAAGTTTCACCTCTGGTTATGTTACTCAGATCGGCAGTTACTAACGATTCACCGACAGTTCGGCAGCATGCTCAATTTTATATTCTGTAGGAGAGCCGTGCAATATTAACCCTCCTAAGTAAGAGTAATTATTCGGCTTTTCACCGAGTCGTTCTTCAGTTAGGCACAGGACCATGCTTGAAACAGAAGCCGACAAGCGTTGGGGTTCTCTAATTTTAGGGTTGTAATAGACTTATCCTGGAAGCCGGTCAACGTGTTCAGAATCTAGCACTTGTTAGTCTTTCGTCGGGCCATGGTGGTATCGTAAGTCTACACCTCTAAAGTCAAGGCCGAAGTGCCTCTAGGAATCATGTTTATCTCTTCAACGTTTCTGCAGATAAGTTCGTGGAACACTCCTCTCAGGGTATCAGACCCGGATTCACTTCATACACACCGAGCAACACTTTCCAGGTCTGCCCGTTATGTTATGTCTCGTCTTCCAAGACCAACGTCCAAATTCTTTTCAACGGTATCTCGGCCTGTAAATCCTCGGGCAGCTTATCATAGTTTTGAAGCAACATATCTACTAATTCCCCGGCATCCCATAACCTAATTTCGAAGAACAATCTACGTGCTTCCCTTAGTACAGACTGCTTGAAACCTCCCCAACTCACCAAAAGACCTTGTTCAGCACCGAAATTCTTTAGTACGCCTTGAAGCTCTCTTAGAATCTTTACGTCTACGGGTTGTTCAGATGATTTAACCTGAACGCATAACCACGGTCGGTCGAAACCCATGGTTCCCCTGCCCGCAATGATATCAACCCCGCCATCAGCCCCCGGCTGGGATGTTTGGGTCTGATATCCTTGCACTTCAAGCAGGGCAGCAACAAGATTGCTTAGATCATCCCCCTTAAACTTTTGCGCAATGTGTTTGGCGATCTGGTCACGTGCATATTGTTCCAAATTAGATAGAGGTAGAATATCATCATCGTTTTCATCTTCTTCAGCAGAAGGCGAAACGGCAACTGGCTGACGGCCTTCGAGGACGGCGCGAATACGTTCTTCGGCGTTATTGCGTTTGATACGGCCTACCGTAAGAAATGCTCCAAATGAGTAAAGTATGTCCTGGTCGAATGCCGAACGTGGTATTTCCTTTCGTATCCATTCTACTGGACGAGTATGATATGCTCCCTCTTGAAGGTCGGGGCGATATTGATATGGACCCGTACACTTTCCTATGGCAATGGCTGACTGGCTCTTGAGAGGAAGAACTATGAGATCTCCGGGCTGTATCCGGCGAAAAAATGACCAAACCTGCCCAACCCAATTTGCAACAGTCTTTTCTTTCTCATCTGGATAAACCAGATCAAACAGGGATTTCATTTCCTCCTGGGATTGAATGTTAGAAAGATCTGGGAGCTCATCCCAACCAATGAGTGCCAAACCATTATCCAGTGCTATTTGTTCGCGTTCGCCGCGTTTTCCTGCCCGCACCAGCCATACTGCCATCAGATCACCTCCTTACTTTCACCTATATCCACGCTTGCGGGGAAAGATTGTCATGTCTCTCATCGAGTTGACAGCGCCCAGTTCCCCAGTTAATCAAAACGCTTTCTGTCCCCCACAATAAGAAAAGTAAATTATTCTTGAACAGCTCTAATTATGGCCGTTACGTACGCGGGATTTGCCTCCGATGCTCCAGCATTTCGAACTGTAGATGGCCTTAGGTCTTTCCCCTGCAATTGAAGATGGTATGCAGCTTCAAGTTCCTTTACCGGGATGCGACGGTACTTCTTAGTGCTGTGAGGCATTACGGTGACGGTACCGTCTTCTGAAACAGAGTCGACGGTGAAATGAGCCCCGGTTATGGTTTCCAGGGTACTACCTTCTAACCGCCTGAGTGCCTGCAAGAGTCTGCTCCCTTTCATCTTGTTCACCCCCTTCCAGCTGTTAAATTTAAAATACTACAATCCGGATTTCCAAGAGTCCGTGCCATTTGAACGGTGCTCTGTGAGCCATCTGCAGATGAACAAACTCCGTAGCTGTCCACAGTCTAGACCACTGGTAGCCAACGTCATCTGGTCAAGCCGGCAGGCGAAGGCGGGCGTCCCGGAGCAGACGGCCATGCGCCGGTTCCTCCGGCCCATCCATTCCTGATCCACCATGAGTCCAAACCTCTCCTCGAAGAAGGGCTCGTCGAGCTTGTAACCGATTCCCCACCACTACCCACTCCGCCGCCAGCGGAAGGAAGGATAAGCGCCAGCAAACTCAACTTGTCAACCTCACCGTACGCCCCTTGCTGTGGGAGACCCTGACCCAATCCAAGTCTGGGGACTTGAGGGCCTCCCTGACATTATAGCTTATGAACACTTTGAAGATGGCCCAGCTCAAGGGAGAGATTATCGCCTCCTGGGGGCACTTCAGCTCGCAGGTGAGACAGAGGAGACAGTCCCTCCCCCACCGGGGCAAGCCGTCACGCCCGGCGGTCAGGTTACCCGTAGGACACAGGCGGATACACATGCCGCAGGAGCTGCAGGCCTCCGGGTTGACCTTGAACAATCTGCTGTAAACGTTTCGTACCAGCCAGCGGTTGGAAAGAAACCTCTCAAGGCGGTAGACCGGGCCAAGTGAAGGAGCCGGTGCCACCGCGTACTTACCGGGTCCCCGAAAGGCCCTTTCCGCAACTTGGGCACCGAATTCCTCGGCCAGCCGCAGTTCCTCGGCGGACGGGTGGTCCGGGGAGAACAAGTAGCCCATCTTCAAGAATCCATAGAAGAAGTCTTCCCCCCGGGCGCTGAAGTACCCCACTTCCCGCCCTCCCTTGCCGATGAGCATGCGCCTCGCAGCTTTTGCCGTATCTCCCTGATTACTGCCGTATAGTAGGAAGGTAAAGAAGGGCATCCCAGCAAGATCGGGTAAGCTTAAAATGTAATCCATGACATTGAACGGAGGTTTGAAGAAGTAAGCGGGAAACCCCACCCCTAGTAGGTTGTAAGCGTTGGGTTCAGGGGGGTTTGCTTCTTTAAGATTGTAAAGGTCTGCTTGGTTGAATCCCGAGCCCTTGAGTCCC
>SESX01000227.1 GCA_004367365.1 Candidatus Acetocimmeria pyornia | reverse complement strand
CCGTCCACCGTGGGGCACACCTGGTCAAAGAAAGGGTCATCGCATACCTGGACCACGTTGAAAGGAAGAAGACACCCCCGTACCGGCGGCACGGTCAACTCCCAAAATCTGAACCTTCTCAGGCCTAACTGGCCCCAGGGCGGAACCGGTGGTGCTGCAGGACCGAAGGGGTTCAGGTATGGGCCTGGAGATGGAGGGCACCACGTTTGTTCCAGGCTTTATTAAGGCGTTCCGTAGAAAGGTGGAACGCCTTTCGTTCTTTGGCAGGTAATTCTGGGTGGGCGTGAAGTTGTTGGATAATTACGTTTTTGGAAAATTACAACTAAAGGATTTTGATTGTGAAAGAAGAAACAATCTCTTTAGAAACAAAGAATGAAAATTAATGAAATACAAGGTGTTGGTTGTTAGACCGGAGGTTGGCAAGAAATGGTAACTAACTGTGCACCAGGTGACTTCATGGATACGCAAGGTTTCAAATTTAGGAAGGATTGTGAAAAAGGTAACAAACCTTTGACCAAGGCGTAATACTTGATTAATCAACTGGTGGTATGATTAAGAGCAGGAGATAGCTGGCGGCAGCACGAGGTGAAGGCATCATGACACCGGATTCGGTTGAATTAACAGCTGGAGGGGAAGACGATGGCCCTGGTGAGACGGCGGCCGGCCCAAGAAGAGAAAGAGATAACCTTCCCAGCCGAGGACTTCTGGTACCAGGTGGCCTTGGAGCTGGTTTCCAGTGATGATGAAGTCCAGGTTTTCACCCGGGTGTTAAGGAAGGCCAAGAGCAAAGTGGCGGCCGACTGCATTCTCCTGGACTGGGAAGCAGGTTGGGTGACCAGTTCGCCCTCTGGGGGGAGTGGTAAAATTGGTGCTGCCAGGCTCGGACTCGGCTGTCGGCACCTCAATTCCCGTGGATTCCGTCCTGGGTGGAGCAGAGAGCTGGAGAAGCCGGACAAGACCAGGTGCCAGAAACCGGCTGACATGGTCAAGCTTCGGTATCCAGTGAAGGGGGAGCTTCCCGAAGCGGTCCTTTGTGTCGGGCGGCATGACTCTGGGCCTACGGGCACCGGCTATTTTTCGGTGGCCGAAACCCAGGTAGTCCGGAAACTGGCGGAGCTCATTGGTGCTCGAATCCAGGCTGGTCGAAGCAGCCGCGAGAGGGTGCACGACGCGGTCCTGGAGGAAAGGGCGCGACTGGGCCGGGAAATTCATGATGGGCTGGCACAGACCCTGGGGTGTTTGAACATTAAGCTTGGGGTTTGCCGGGGTTTGCTCGGTCCCGGTAGTCCGGCCAAGCTCCGGCGCGAACTGGCGGAGACAACTGAGCTTGCCCAGCAGGCTTACAGCGAGGTTAGGGAGGAGTTATCTGGGCTCAAAGGTTCATGCTGGACTGACAAGCCCTTCTTGAAGGCCCTGGAGGACTACTTAAAGGATTTTGCCTGCCGTACGGGGATCCGGGTTGAACTAAAAGGCAAACTACCGCAGGGTTACCGGGTATCGACAGAGGAAAGGATCCAGCTGGCGCGGATTGTCCAGGAGGCCCTGAACAATGTTCGTAAACATGCCCGTGCCACCCTGGTTACGGTGGAATGCACGGCCGGCGTAAAGGGGTTTTGCCTGGTGGTAAAAGACAACGGCCAGGGCTTTGAACTGTCTTCTGCTGCCAAACCCTGTTCTTTTGGGCTTGATACAATGCGGGAACGGGCGGGGTCAATCGGTGGCCGGCTCTGCATCTTCTCTGAACCCGGCCGGGGAACCGAAGTCAGGGTTGAACTTCCGTGCCAGGGCAGGTCTGGGGATGTTTAAAGGAGGCTGGGGCTAGATGGAAAGGCTGAAGATCCTTCTGGTTGACGACCATTCACTGGTTCGTAAAGGGATCAGTTCATTGATGGAAAGTGAGAGGGATATGGAAGTGGTCGGGGAAGCAGTTGACGGCCTGGATGCCATCGACAAGTGCCGCCAGCTTAACCCTGATATTGTTCTCATGGACATCCGCATGCCGCGGTGTAACGGTTTGGAAGCTACCAGGGTCATCAAGGAGGAGATGCCGGGTGTCAGGATCGTGATCTTGACGGTTTCTGATGATGATGAGTACCTCTTTGAGGCCGTCAAGAGTGGAGCCCAGGGGTACCTGTTGAAAAACCTGGAACCTGCCTACCTTTTCGAGCTCCTGCGCGGAGTGGCCAGGGGCGAGGCTCCCATTTCCCCGGTGGTGGCAGGTGAGATCCTCCAGGAGTTTGCCGAGCGGAAACAGCAGCCTACCCAGAGGAAGGCTGATTTTCCCCAACCCCGTGCCCACGGGACTTCCCTTACCCGGCGTGAAAAAGAAGTCCTGAAGCTGTTGGTGGACGGCGCGACCAATAAAGAAATTGCTGAACAGCTCTTTATAGCCGAAAATACCGTTAAGAACCACCTAAAGAGTATTTTGGATAAACTGCATTCCAAGAACCGCGTCCAGGCGGCAGCTTATGCCCTGAAAGAAGGGCTCCTTGATGATGTTTAGCTGGAGACTGGGAGGGTGTGGTGGTTTACGCGACCAGGTGAGGAAGATATAATTGTGGAGAGGATAGTTCGTACTATCACGAACTTTTTCTTGACGAAGGGGGAAGTTGGATGGTACTGGCAAGATACCGTTTGGAGACTCAGGTAGAACGGGGTTTGGCCCTGCTGCCCAAGGAGGAACTCGAGGGGTTTATCCTGCGCTTGAAGGAGGGGTACGAGGTTTTTGGTCCCACCCGGAAGGGGAAGGGACACGTTTTTGGATACATCAACTCGGCCCAACACCTGGACCTGGATTACCAGACCACCATCCTGCCGCCCAAGAAGCTCCTGCACCAGCCCTTTGAAACCCTTTTCCACTTTCATACGGAAGAGGGGGTGATCCCCGGTGAGAGAAAGCTGCCGCGCCAGGTCTTGTTTGGGCTTCACCCATGTGATGTTCATGCCGTTGAAATCCTGGATACGGTCTACATGCAGGAATACGAGGATCCGTTCTATAAAGCCAAGCGCGAAAAGAGCCTCATTGTGGCCCTGAACTGCACCAGTGTGGGTGAACACTGCTTCTGTGCATCAATGGGCACCGGCCCAGACCTCAAGAACGGGTACGACCTCCTTCTGACTGACCTTGGGAGTGAATACCTGGTTGAGGTTGGGTCAGAAGCAGGGGCTGAGCTGGTCACAGAAACCGGGTTGAGCCCTGCACCCAGGGTGAAGGTAGTGCAGAAGGAAAAAAGGCTTGACTGGGCCAGGAGGGGTTTCAAGAAGAGGCTTGTCACCCACGACCTGGAGCGGCTTCTCCGGGAGAACTTCTGTCACCCCATCTGGAACA
>SESX01000226.1 GCA_004367365.1 Candidatus Acetocimmeria pyornia | reverse complement strand
GGGGGCTTCCACTTCCACGTCGAAGGAGCAACCTCGGGAGAGGGAGCTCTTTTTTTTGTAGTAGTGCTTCATGCCCAGCAAGCGGGGCACCACGAAGGATGAAAATGGGGACAAAGCGGTTATTGCAGTATGCGCCAGGGGCGCCAACGAAGGCCGGCGCTGTTGGGACATTTTCGTAGTAGGTGCTGCCTGGTGAAGGACTGGGCGGGGGAGGGTTCTTCGGCCTGGGTGTGGAAATAAGAATAAATCATAGCTGCACTATACATCTACAATTCAAGGTGTTGGTGAGGTATACGTGAAAAAAACTTACAAGAACCCGGGCGGATACCGCCTTCTGGCCCTCGACATGGACAATACCTTGTTTGATGAAAGCCTTGAAATCTCCCCGCGGACTGAAAGGGCGATTCGGGCAGCCGTTGAAAAGGGGGTTACCGTTCTGCTGGCCACCGGCCGAATGTTCCGGTCGGCCCTACCTTTTGCCGAAAGACTGGGCCTTGGCGATGTTCCCCTCATCACCTACAACGGGGCCCTGGTTAAAACTACCAGGGGGAGGGAGACCCTTTTTCATGAGCCCGTGCCCCTGCCGGCGGCGAGAAGGATTGTGGAAGCTGCCGAAGAACGCGGCTACCACTACCAGGTTTTCGTTGATGATAAACTGTACGTAAAAGAGATCAACGAGAAGGTGAAGAGGTACCAGGCGATCGCCCGGGTTGAAGCACACCAAGTGGGAAATATCAGAGAGTGGTTGAAAAAGCCGCCGACCAAGATGCTGGTTTTTGAACCGGCCCATGAAATCAAAGGCATCCAAGATTTGCTGGAGGGCCTGGTAGGAGACCAGGTAAACCTGACTATTTCCTTTCCCTTCTTTCTGGAGATTGTCAGCCTCCGGGCTTCCAAGGGCGCTGCCCTGGAAGGGGTGGCCCGCCGCCTTGGTATCAGGGCTTCGGAAATCATAGCTGTTGGCGACAGCTTCAACGACCTTTCCATGCTGGAATACGCTGGCTTGGGTGTAGCAGTGGAAAATGCGCCGGATGGAGTAAAAAGAAAGGCCAACTACATTACGGCATCCTGCTGGGCCGACGGGGTGGCCCATGTTATCGAGACCTTTTTGCTCTAAGTAACCCGAAAATACTGGTTTCACCCTGGATTTTCATCCTTTGAGGTGCCGCCCCTTGTGGCGGCATGGAGCACTACTACGAAAATACAGGTTCCACCCTGGATTTTCATCCTTCGTGGTGCCGCCGCAGCGCAAGGCGGCATGGAGCACTATATGGAGCACTATTACGAAAATGTCCCGACGGCGCCGGCTTTCCTCTCGGTGTCACGCTCACCGTAAAGTTGTCATGAACCTCGGCGGCTCCGGGCCACAGCCACAAACTCGCGGTAGCTGCGGCTGGTCCTCCGTCGCCTGTGGTTTCTTGAACTCGTTCGCTGACCGCTGCTCAGGAAGCCAGCGCCTACCTGTTCGTTCGTACCCCTGGTAGAGACTGCAGCAACCGGCTTGTTCCTGATTTTCGTCGTCCGTGATGTCGCCGCGCTGCAAGGCGGCAGGGAGCACGAGGCGAAAATTGTCCTTGATTGAGCACGCCCACCTGTGGCGCTAGGCGGGTCCTGCGAGGGATGAAACTCTATTGGGCAGAACGACTTGGGGGGAAGATGATGAGAGGGTTTTCTGTGCGTACTGAGAGAAAAACGCAACTGGTGGACATTACCCGAAGGGTCCAGGAGGAGGTGGCAGAGGCGGGCATCGAGAACGGCCTTTGTTTCCTTTTTGTGCCGCATACGACAGCCGGGCTTACCATCAATGAAGGGGCCGACCCGTCGGTAAAAACCGACCTCATCCGCTCTTTGGACCAGATGGTACCAGGGGACTTACCGTACCAGCACGCCGAGGGAAACTCCCCAGCTCACGTGAAATCGAGCCTGGTTGGGACGTCGCTGACCCTGCCGGTGGTAGGAGGAAGGCTGGCCCTTGGCCGTTGGCAGTCAGTTTTCTTTTGTGAGTTTGACGGCCCCCGGGAAAGAAGGGTCTGGTTGAAGATAGTTGAAGGCTAATTCTTTAGGTCGGGGCAGGTCAGCTCACCGGAGGGTTTCTTGGACACTACACATGGACCACCTCCTGGCGGGTGCCGGCCCTATTGTCTGTCCAGGGACTTCTCCTAGCATCACCTCGTATTTTGATGGTCAGGTTGTTCCTGGAGTGGACATTGCTTGGTGGGCATTTGGGGAGTGAAAGGGTAGCGTTTTCAGGGGGGCATCTACCAAAAAGTTTGATTCAAGGGGTTCACTGAACCGGTACTTCATACCCCCACCTTGTGGCAGGCCACCTGGTGCCCATCTCCCAGGTCAACGAATTCTGGTTCCTTGTGAGCACATATTTCTACAGCTTCCGGGCAGCGAGTGCGGAACCGGCACCCGGAAGGTGGGTTGATGGGGCTGGGAACGTCTCCTTTCAACACGATCCGCCGGCGCCGTGCCTCTGCTCTTGGATCCGGAATTGGAATCGCCGAAAGCAAGGCCTTGGTATAAGGATGCTGGGGTCGCTCGTAGAGCATGTTGCTGGGGGCAACCTCGACAATTTTGCCAAGGTACATAACCAGCACCCGGTCCGAGATGTGCTTGACCATGGAAAGGTCGTGAGCGACTACCATGTAGGTCAAGCCGAGTTCGTTTTGAAGCTCTTCTAGGAGGTTTACAATCTGGGCCTGGATAGAAACATCTAGGGCCGAAATCGGTTCATCCGCAATGATCACCGAGGGGTTGACTGCCAGGGCCCGGGCAATACCGATGCGCTGCCTCTGGCCCCCACTGAACTCGTGGGGGTACCGGTTGGCGTGTTCCTGGCTCAGGCCTACCAGGTCCAGAAGCTCGCGGACCCGTTGGCGGCGCTGGCTCTGATCCAACCCCTTGGCCAGCTCCAGGGGTTCGGTGAGGATGTCGTTAACTGTCATGCGCGGGTTCAAGGAGGCATACGGGTCCTGGAAAATCATCTGGACCTCGCGCCGCATCCACCGCAGGCTTGATTCCGGAAGGTGGGCAACTTCCCGTCCCAAGAATTCAATGCTGCCTTCGGTAGGGCGGTAAAGACGGATAATGGTTCTGCCGAGGGTGGTCTTTCCACAACCGCTTTCACCTACGACCCCAACGGTTTCCCCCCGCCTGACTTCGAAGGAGACCCCGTCAAGGGCCTTGAGTGTTTGCCTACCCCTGGCCCCACGAATATCAAAGTGCTTTTTCAGGTCCCGGACCTTGAGGATAACTTCACTGCTCCCCTTAGCAGTGGCAGGGTTTACGGAAGGAACAGCGGCATGTGCGTGGTTTGTTGCTGGCAATTATCCCACCTCCTCTTGGACGAAGGATACACTTGGTGCTTCAGGGTGCAGGAGCCAACATGCTGCCCTGTGGTTCCGGGTGACCGGCAT
>SESX01000225.1 GCA_004367365.1 Candidatus Acetocimmeria pyornia | reverse complement strand
CGATTAGGTGACCCTGGCGGGGGTTTAGGATGCGGATCCGTGGGGTTGTCCGTATTGACAACAAAACCAAGGACTTGTTGAAGCGACTCCGGCCTGGAGACATCGCCGTGATCAACCATGAGGACCTGGACGAGGTGGCCGCGCATGCCCTGGTGGAGAAGCGGGTACGTGCGGTTCTGAACGCCAGGCTGTCCACCACAGGCCGCTACCCGACACCTGGTCCTGGTCTTCTCTTGCGTGCGGGGATCCCGGTCATCGATGACCTGGGTCCTGGGCTCGCTGCCAGGCTTACGGAAGGCGAAGAGGTCGAGATTCAAGGAAACCGGGTTTTCCGCAGGGGGGAAGTCTTGGGAAAAGGGACGAGGTTGACCGAGGAAATCCT
Organism: Candidatus Acetocimmeria pyornia; assembly: GCA_004367365.1. Lineage (GTDB taxonomy): Bacteria > Bacillota > Sulfobacillia > UBA3575 > UBA3575 > Acetocimmeria > Acetocimmeria pyornia. Next base: position 3,043 of record SESX01000225.1, on the reverse strand, counting down.
TCAGGAGCGCATGGAGGGGACCAAGGCAAACCTGGAGCGGGAGCTGGAAAGGTTCTTGAGCAACACCCTTGAGTATGCCCAAAAGGAAAAAGACCTGGTGCTCGGCCGGCTTCCGGTGCCGGAGATCAGGACCAGTTTTGCCGGTCGTCACGCCCTGGTTGTCGTGAGGGGCCAGAACTATCGTGAAGACCTCTTGGCCATCAAGTCTTATATTGACGAACTAAAACCGGTGCTGGTAGGGGTGGACGGTGGAGCCGATGCCCTGGTTGATTTCGGGTACCGGCCGGACCTAATTGTCGGGGACATGGATAGTGTTAGCGATCACACTCTGAAGAGTGGGGCAGAACTGGTGGTTCACGCGTACCCGGACGGCCATGCCCCCGGCATGAAAAGGCTGAAAAGGCTCGGACTGGCTGCAGTAACCTTTCCTGCGCCGGGAACCAGTGAGGATATCGCCATGCTCCTTGCCCACGAGAAGGGGGCGGCCTTGATCGTGGCCGTGGGTACCCATTCCAACATCATTGATTTCCTGGAGAAAGGACGGAAAGGGATGGCCAGTACCTTGCTGGTCAGGATGAAGATCGGGTCGGTTCTGGTTGATGCCAGGGGTGTAAGCCGGTTGTACCGCGGGAGCCTGCGGACCAGGTACTTGTTAGGGTTAGTTATTGCCGGTGCAGTTCCAGCTGCCTTAATTGCCGCCCTGGCACCCCCTACCCAGCACTACCTGCGCCTGCTTCTGATCAAGTTTCGTCTTCTTGCCGGGCTGTAAGGGGGGTTGATTTTGACCGGTTTTGGGATTGGGGGGATACCGTTGGTTGTTGACATGAGGGTCCACATTCTTACCCTGGTGGCGGTCTTCTTAAGCCTGGGGCTTGGTGTCTTGATCGGGACAACCTTACCAGATCATGGTCCCTTTCTGGACCAACAGGAGAAGATCATTGCTCAACTGGAGGCGGAATTCGAAAAACTTCAGCACCGAAACCTGGATTACCAGGAGAAGGTTGTTGCCCTCCAGGGGGAACTCGAGTCTTACCAGCGGTTTCTGGGCAACGTGTTACCGTTACTTGTAGAGGGTCGGCTCGACGGCAAGAGAATAGCCGTGGTGCGGACAGGGCCGGAGATCAAGGATGATGATATCCTGAGCATCCTGGAGCTGGCTGGGGCGAAGGTTTCCGCGACCGTGACGCTGACTGGAAAAAAGGTGCCGGACCGTCATCTACTGCCGGGTAAGGAGGAGGCCGAAGCAAACCCGGGTCGCCAAGGGGCAATAGCACCGACGGCATGGGAGGGTCACCTACCAGAACTGGCGAGGGGCTTGATCAAGGACCTTACTGGTGATGGGGAGGGGACGTACCTGGAGCTCTCCCGCCGCCTTGACCTTGTCCGCCTCGGCAAGGGGAATACCTACGAGAAGGTCGACATGGTTCTCGTCCTTGGTGGGGGCACGGGACTGGATAAGGGCGGTGCGTGGGGTACTTCTTTGATGAGGGCATTTATCGACCTCGGCCTCCCGGTCATTACCGCCCACCGGGGTGAGGCCCCTAGGGACCTCGGTATCCAGTCCGGGTACTTGGGACAGGCAGTGGTGGACAGGGTATCTACCGTTCCGGGCAAGGTTACCCTGGTATATACCCTGGGTGGGATCAGGCATGTCCTGGAGCAACCGGGTGGCACCAGGAGGGCCACCTCGTAGGGATGAAGGCCTTCACGGCTTTCGGGGGCACGGGTTCTGGCCTTCGGTGGGCCCAGCCGTCCTCTCCGGTGACTGTATCGGCCGTGGTGCCGGCGTATAACGAGGAAGGAAAGGTTGGGGCTACAGTCCGCAGCCTGTACCAGGCTGGTGGGATTACAGAAGTCGTGGTGGTCGACGACGGCTCGACTGACCGGACGGCAGAGGAAGCAGAACAGGTGGGGGCCCGCGTGGTTAGACTTACGCGGAACTTGGGGAAGGGACGAGCGGTTTGGGAAGGGGTCAAAAGGGTGACCGGTGAGGTTATCCTCCTGGTTGATGCTGACCTGGTGGAGGTATCGGCTTTGGTCAGCAAGCTCCTGGAACCCGTGATGGAGGGTAAGGCAGAGATGACGGTGGCTTCCTTCCCGGCCGGGACCGGCGGGGGCCTGGGGTTGGCGGTGACCCTGGCCCGGTGGGGAATCTGGGCCCTAACCGGTTGGAGCCCAAAAGCCCCCCTGTCAGGACAGCGGGCCGTGGTGCGTTGGCTGGTAGAGGAGGGTGGGCCGGTCCACGGTTTCGGGTTGGAGGTAGGGCTCACGGTTAAAGCCCTTCGGCGCGGCTACCGGGTCCTGGAAATCGAGGCCGAGATGCCGGTGGACCACGCGGTAACCGGGCGCACCTGGTCGGGGTTTGTCCACCGGGCCCGCCAGTTCTTAGACATTGCCGCTGTTTTGGCACGCCTGGCGGTGGCAAGGTAAATGGCTTTCCTGGCTTGGATTGTCGGGGTCCTTGGAGCCGTCACGACACGGGTATTGTTACCACTCGTGATTGACCTTGTACGTCGGGCCGGCTTTGTCCGGAAAAACTACCAGGGCCGGGTCATACCGACAGGTGGAGGTTTGGTCTTTGTTTTCACAGTGGTCACCACCCTTTGGGTTTTCATCCCTTTTTCCCCTCAAGGTAAAGGGGCTGAAATCGTCACGCTCCTTTACCTGGTTTCTGGTCTGGGGTTTGTCGGCCTTGTCGACGACTGGCTTGACCTTGAGGCTGCCAAAGGCTTTACGGGTCACCTCCGCTTGCTGCGCAGGGGGCGGCTCAGTACCGGGGCCATCAAGGCTTTTGGGGGCGGGGTAATCGCCCTAGGGGTCAGCTTGGCACAGTTTTCAGGTTTCGTTGAAGTCATGACCAATACCCTGCTCGTGGCCCTGACAGCCAACTTCATCAATTTGCTCGACCTGCGTCCCGGGCGGGCCGTGAAAGGCTTCCTTGTGGGGAGCGTGCTTCTGGTTCTGACCGGTTTCTGGACCGGGCTTGACCGGGTCTACCTCTTGGCTCCGTTGGTGGGGGCGTCTTTAGCCTACCTTCCCTGGG
>SESX01000224.1 GCA_004367365.1 Candidatus Acetocimmeria pyornia | reverse complement strand
ATGGGGGTGTTTCCAATGGCCTCCAAAATAGACCGGGCGACTTTGCTGCAGCTCATCTGAAACACTCCTTACATCAGGTTCCTACAGTGTACAGGACGCAAGGAGTGTGCCAGGGCAAGATGCCAGTCCAGACCGTGCTTGAGGTGCAACCCTTCGTCTCACAATGACATGCATTCCGCTTTTGCGTCTCATTATGAGACGAACCAGCCGTGCGTGGCAGGAGACTCTACACCATTGAAGAACCAATAACACGATTTGGTTTGGATGTCGAAGGAACTCTCTTTCTTGATTTCACAAGTCAAGAACGCTCCTTTCATCTTGTTCTTGAGGTGGAGGTTATGACTCTGGAAAACATCCTTAGATACCGAGACTTAGAGACTTTCTTACAGCAGGTAGCCCAAGCCGTAGCTACAGTACTTAAATTCGATGTCACAATTACGGATAGAGAACTGTACCGGGTCGCCGGTACCGGAAAATACGCAAAGCTTATTGGTCAGCAACTGCCTCAGACGTCCTCTTTTGGGAAAGTGTTAAGGACGAAAGAGCCCAGCGTTATTTTCAACCCCCGAGAGGAGGAAGACTGCCTTCAGTGTGAAAGCCTAGGGGTTTGTACCGAGTCATGTCACATTTCTTACCCGCTGATTATGGACGGCCACGCTATAGGAGTATTGGCCCTCATTGGCTTTACAGAGGAGCAGCGCCAACGTCTGGCCGAAAACTACGAGGACTACCTTACCTTCGTGGCCAGAATGGCACAGCTGGTGGTAAGCAGCGCCAAGAGCGAGCAATCCAGGCTGGAACTGAAAGAAGCGCAGGACCGACTTCAGGGAATAGTAGAAGCAGTTCCGGAAGGAATTCTGGCCATTGACGGAGACGGCGTGGTCATTTGCTGCAACCAGGCTGCGGCTCGCATCTTGAACGTAAGACAAGATGAGATGGTCGGAAGAGCCCTAGCCGACCAGATTCCCGATGCTCCCCTTCTAAGATTACTTGAGGGCGAGGAGGGTTATAGAAACCGGCAGGTCTCAATTTCTTCCCGTAACGGTATACTGCGGCATGTAACGACTGCGAACCCGCTCAAGAGCAATGGGAAAATCGTTGGGGCTGTGAGCCTTCTCAAGAGCCTACAACATGCCAAAGAAATGGCTTATACCCTCTTGGAGAATCAGCCGGACACCACAATCGACAACATATTGACCATCGACAAACACATGCAGGAAGTCAAGCAGATGGCGCTACGTGCCGCCCAAAGCGAGTTTACCGTTCTGATCAGAGGTGAGAGCGGCACGGGTAAAGAGCTGTTCGCCCGGGCCATTCACCATCACAGCCCGAGGTCAGCAAAGCCCTTTGTGGCCGTGAACTGTGCCGCCTTACCTGAAGACCTGCTTGAGTCGGAGCTGTTTGGTTATGAAGAGGGAGCCTTCACCGGCGCCAAGCGTGGGGGAAAGCCCGGGAAATTTGAACTTGCCCACCAGGGAACCCTCTTCTTGGACGAGGTGGCGGACTGTTCCCTGAGGTTACAGGCGAAGCTGTTGCGAGTACTCGACAGCGGAGAATGCCAGCGTATCGGAGGTACGGAAACAAACCGGGTGGATGTGCGTGTGGTCGCCGCCACCAACCGTGACCTTGAATCCATGGTGGCAAAAGGCGAATTCAGGGAGGACCTTTACTTTCGTCTGAATGTGGTTCCCATCAGGATTCCACCGCTGCGTGAGCGAAAGAGGGATATACGGCTGCTCATGGATCATTTCATGTCCAAGTTCGCGGCGAGTATTGGACGTAGTAAACCAGAGATTTCTCCCGAGACCCTCGAAATCCTCACCGAATATCCCTGGCCTGGAAACGTGCGAGAGCTGGAGAATACAGTCCAGTACCTGCTCACGACCTACACCGGAGAGCGCGTAGAACCACCCCATCTTCCCGCGCGTATAACGGAGAGCAACCGGGCTGGGGCGAACGACAATGCGGAGGCCTCCATAGTAATCATGCCGGTTCAGAAATGGGAACAGATGGCAATTAAGGAGGGGCTGAAGAGGCTAGGGCGAACTCCCCAGGCTAAGGAGACCCTCGCCAGAATGCTGGGAATGAGCAGGTCAACACTTTACCGAAAGATTAGACGCTACAAGCTGGATTCTTGACGGCCTGCCAAGCACTCTAAACCAGGGCAATTTGGAACCAAGACCTTAGTCACCCTCAGAGGGCTGCCCGGCACAGCTCGCTTTCACTGGTGATCGAATGTTTTCGGAACCGGTGGTCGGATGGTTTCCCGAATTTGCACCTCAGGAGTCTCGATACGAGAGCGAAGCATTTGGGAATGCCTGTGAGACAAATCTAACGGGTACCATCACGCGGTTTTCAATTATCACAGGAGCCACATCGGTAGTAACCTCTTCACCGTTAACCACAAGCCTAATCGGCCGGTGATCTGCGAGCGCATTTCCCGCGGTGGCCAGCACTAATCCCAACATGAACCACACCAGCGCATTTCTGATGTAATGCCCCCTTGTGTCGGGTGACATCCTGCCTCTTAAGGCAGACCACCAGTACCTGGCAGAGGCAAGGCATGTTGGCCACGTCGTTTCATTGAAAACAGATAGGCCCCCTTTCGTAGAGTCCCCCCACGTCTCTTCTGCCGCCATTAGGGGTTGCAACGGCTGGTCTCTCCAAAGAGGGGGCTTCGGGTCTTCTTTATTGTCAACGGCCACTTGGAAGTGTCCACTTTCGGAGAAGAAAAGTAGCCACCCCCGTCTGTTCTTCTCTGACCTTTCTTTCATGTATTGCACCCTCTATGAGGGAGGGGCCTCTCCCCCGTAGGGGGAGAGGGAAAACTGCCAATCAGGCCACCGGCGGCACCTCCTTTCCATGAGCGCGGAGCTGTTCCTTCAACCGATAACTATCGCCCTTCAGGTTGAACAGGTGCACGTGGTGTAGCAGACAGTCAAGAATGGCCGATACGATCACCGGGTCGTGAAACAGTGCAGCCCATTCCTGGAACGGCCGGTTGCTGGTGAGTATGACTGATTGACGCTCGTAGGCGTGGTTTATCACCTGGAAGAAGTGCTTTGACGCTGTCTTATCCAGGCTGAGGTAGCCGAGCTCGTCGATTATCAACAAGTCGACCTTGCCGTAACGTTCTAGCTCCCGCTTGAAGCTCCCATCGGCCAGGGAGGCATAGAGGTCGTCCGTCAGCTTCTGAGCCATGGTGAAACGCACCTTAAACCCGGCTTCCACCGCCCGAACACCCAGAGCTACTGCAAGATGCGTCTTGCCCACACCGGGTGGCCCCAGAAAGACGACGTTCTCCGCCCGACGGACGAAGTCCAGGCTGGCCAGGGCCCGTACCTGTCCCTCATTCACCGACGGCTGGGCCGAGAAGTCGAAGTCGTCAAGGGTCTTGTACCAGGGGAACCGCGCCGCTCGCAGCCTCAGCTCCCGCTGGGTGGCATCCCGCGCTGATACTTCCTCGTGTACCAGATGGGCAATAAG
>SESX01000223.1 GCA_004367365.1 Candidatus Acetocimmeria pyornia | reverse complement strand
TTCATCAACCTGGCAGGCAATATACTCCTTGGCCACCAGGTTCATACCATCATAGAAGGAAGTGACCATGGCGAAATCGGCCAACCGGTAAAGGGCAGCCAGGGTTTGATGGTCGAAGGGGCGGTCAAAATACCTGATGGGCTTCCACCGGTCGTTCATGTACTTAGCATTAAGCGCCTCAACCCGGGAAGCAACCTCTTTACTCAACTGGCGGTACTGTCCAATCTCCGTTCGACTCGGGACTGCCACCTGGACAAACACCAGCTGCTCCCGGTACTGTGGAAACCGTTCCAGGAACCGGTCCAAGGCTTCCAGTCTCTGGAGGATTCCTTTACTATAGTCCAGCCGGTCAACACCGATTCCCACCCGGCGCCCTTCCAGGCCGAGCCACCGAGTAATACGCTGCATCCGCCTCAGGGTGCGCTCGGAAGTCGCCAGGGTGGCAAACTGTTTGTAGTCCACACTGATGGGATAACTGCCGACCCGGGTCTTGTGTCCGCGGTACGTTACCTGCTGGGCTTCGAAATCAACCAAGGCCCCAACCTCACTTCGGACACAATCGAGGAAATTATGGGCATAGCGGGGGGTTTGAAAACCCAACAAGTCAGCACCCAGAAGCCCCTGGAGTAACCGCCGCCGGTGTGGACAAAAACGAAATATGTCATATGGTGGCCACGGGATATGCCAGAAAAGCCCTGTCTCCACCTCCGGGCGCGAAGCCCTGACCATCTCTGGCAGCAAGGCGAGATGGTAATCCTGGATGAAAAGGAGATCCTCCGGGTTAGCTTCTACGACCACTGCCTTGGCAAACTTACGATTCACACGTTCGTAAAACTGCCAGAATCCCCTTGAAGGCTCAATCCTCTCCGGCAGCATGTGAAAAAGAGGCCAGAGAACACGGTTTGAGAACCCGAAGTAGTACCCCTCGACCTCTTCATCGGACAGCCAGATTCGCTTTAACGTGTACCGAGGTTCGGCAGGGGGAACCCTGACCTTGCCCCTCTCATCTACCGTATCTCGATCAGCACTACCACTTCCCCATGCAACCCATGTTCCGCCCAGGACCTGCATCACCGGGTCTAAGGCAGCCGTCAGGCCGCCAGCAGGCCTCTGGCAGCAGACCTTCCCAGAGACCCTGTAGTGAGCATACGGTTCCCTGTTTGAAACAATCACCAGGCTTCGCCCACCCAGCCTCCGCTTGAACAGCCTGGTTACCCCTTGGATATCGAAAACCTCGGTATCGTTGATGTCCGGGTCAACCATCCACCAAACCTCCCTAAAAAATCGGACCAAGACAGAATCAATGGTGGGAATGTTTGGTGCGGTTTTTCGTGGGAATCTCGACCTCAAAGCCACGAAAAGAGTGGCCGGCCCATCCGACTGCCGGCTTTTCATTGAAATAAAAAGGTATTTGGGCCGTAAACATAAAAACCGGCCGGGCCGGTCTGTAAAATGCAGTTCCGAGTCATGAATTACCACGGTTAGATAGGTTGTCTCATTCAATACAATAAACCAGTCCCTGGATGCCCGGATTCCCGGGTCGCCGCCCATGCCGCCACAAGCGGCGGTACCACAGCAATGAAAAGCCGCAGTAAGACCAGACTTATAAGACTTATAAGAGACGCCTTTCAACAGGATGGTCTAGAATTTGGAGCCGCGGACTTGTATTGCAGACATGACCTGACTCCATGAATATTTTACCATAAAAGCCTTAACAAAACAAGGATAAAACGACAGGATTTTCCAACTACTCTTGTTGGTAGATCCCCCGGTTGAAAGGAGCCAAACTGCATTCCGGAGTTCAAGACTCAAGACTTCTCCTTGCCTCCCCCGGGGCGGCCGGGAACAAGCTGCCAGGGGGCTTGTTTATGCCCAAACTGTAGCCTGTATTCCTACCTCCGCAGTGCTTCCACAGGGGGTACCGCTGACGCAGAAATCGCGGGATAGATCCCAAACACGAGCCCCGCACCGAAGGCCACCATAATGGAAATTTGAATCGCCTGAAAGCTGATGGCTGTTTCAAAACCATACCGGGAAAACACGTTCACGCCCCAGATTCCCGCCGCAACCCCGGAAACAGCCCCAATGCCGCTTAGATACAGTGCTTCAAGCAAAAATTGTACCAGCAGGTCACCTTGCTTGGCGCCCAGTGCCCGGCGGATACCTATCTCCCTGGTCCTCTCGGTTACCGAGACAAGCATAATATTCATGATACCCAATCCACCCACAAGCAGGGAAACGGCTGCAATGCCTCCCAGGAGGAGAGTCATCACCCGGTTGGCCTTATCGGCTTCTTTCACCAGCTGGTTGAGGTTGGTAATGGTCACCAAGTCCTTCCCGCCGAAACCCGGTAGACGCCTGGCCTGGATGCCGGGCTGCACCGGTTTTTCCCGAGCAGGCACCGCTTTTTCAGGGGTTACTGTTACCTCCTCCCCCTGGCTTGTTTCCACGGGAACCGGTGTGGGGGCCTCCTGGTCCAGTCCCAGTCTACGGCGAAAAATTCTGCCCAGCTGGACAACCGCCAGGTCCGCTTCCCGTGCCGAGCCTGCCTTGCCCCAGATCTCTTCAACGGTCTTTTTTTCAGCTATTTGTAAGGCTGTGGTATATGGGATCACAATCTTGTAATCAATTCCACCGCCGTTTCCCTGGCCCTTGGGCGCCAGGACCCCTGTGATTCTAAAGGTGCGGCCCTTGATGGTAAAGGTTTGCCCTACAGGACTTCTCCCTCCCATCAAACCTGCGGCAAGTTCATACCCGAGGACAGCCACCGGTGAACGCTGTTTTACATGCCACCTGGTAAAAAAGTGCCCCGCCACAACCTGATGGTCACGAATTTCCGGGAAATTACTATTGACCCCGATGATTTCCACTTTCCCCCTGGCGCGCCGCCAGCGCATGACTGCATCACTGTGGATAACCGGTGTCGCCGCCTCAAGCCCAACCACACGGTCTACCAGGTCAGCAGCCAGTTCAGGTTCAAACTCCACCGATGGGTCCATGGCCTTGATGATCACCACGTTAGAACCCAAGCTTTTAAACTGCTTCACCACTGCCTGGCGTGCTCCCTCACCGATACACATTAAGGTTATGACCGAAGCAACACCAATGGCAACACCTAGAATTGTCAGTCCAGAACGCAAGGGGTTAGCCAGAATCCCGTGCCCGGCCATCTGCGCGCTAAACCAAAAACGAATTAAAGCAGAACGAATCCACTGTAACATAGGCCACCCCCACTTCTTCTTCTACGAAAATGCCCCGACGGCGCCACCTTCCTTCGCCTGCCCGTTCGTTGTACCCATGATGCAGACTGCAGCAACCGGATAGTTGGATTTTCATCCTTCGTGGTGCCGCCCCTTGTGGCGGCATGGGGCACTTCTACGAAAATGCCACTATCCGCCTCGCCCGGGGTGCTCCTCCACGCGCCCGTCTTCTTCCTCGGCCCTCTGGGCCTGCGGCATAACCGGTCTCGCTCCGGAGCACCCCGGGCGTGCAACTCATGATCCTACCCG
>SESX01000222.1 GCA_004367365.1 Candidatus Acetocimmeria pyornia | reverse complement strand
AATTGGCCAGGAACAGCGCTCCGACCCATACGCTCAAGAACAGCGACAATAGAACCTGCCTGGTAACTATGGCCAGTATGATGGCCAACAAGGGCGGGATAACTGACAGGAATCCATACTCCACTAGGCATCTCCTCCTTCGATTTGATGCGCAAACCTAGTCCCTATTACGTAAAAACCTCGGTCCTTGCCCCTGCACCACCTCCTCCATTGACATGGTGATTGGCCCCCTTGCTTTCCCCCCTGCACACTTTAAAGAGTAGAAAAATAACACAAGCACCGATTTTCGCAATGTTGACGATGCTTGTCCGTTGCGCTTTTTAGAAGACAATCGCTATTACTTATGTTTTGAATACTTCGGCCAAAGGCTCCCAACTCCTGCCGCTACTTGGCAAGTTTGGGCTTTTTTGTCACTATTGTAGCTATCTGTCTCTGAGCGTCTTGTCGGCCCGGGCTCCGGGCTACTCCTTCACGCCCCGGCCGCGGCGTCTTCTCTCGAAGTCGGCCAGCTCGTGTATGGACGGTCGGCGTTTTAGGCCACTTCTCAAGGAGGCCAAACTACGCCTTCCGGCCTGCATCGAGGACATCGACTACTGACATTCTCCTCGTGGACCAGGCGGTTTCCGCAGCCTTGCTAACTGTGAGTGGATCGTGGCCCACCATAAAATGTCCTGAGCACCGGGCCCACCGGCGTGGGCAAGACCTTTATTGCCTGCGCACTGGCCAACGCGGCTTGCTGGCATGGCTTCAGGGCTCGCTATTACCGCGTCCCCAGGCTCTTTCTGAGCTGGCCATGGCCAACAGGGACGGCTCTTACCCCAGGTTGTTGAACAAACGAGCTTGTTCTGAACGACTGGGGGCTGGCTCTTCCACCTGATGCCAGGGATGTACTCGGGATCATCGACGACCGTAGCCACACTCGGTCTAAGATCATAGCCACCTCAGCTACCCATTCATTGGCACACGAGCATTCGCTTCGCTCCGACCAACTGGTCGCGACTTTCCGGATTCAGTGGTCGGAATCGACTGGACCAGGTGGACGGAACTTTCCGAAATCACTGGTCGGATTGGCCGGAATGCGTAACGTACACGGTAGGCTGTGAAACTTCAGGTGTCACAGTCGGATGGGCCCTTCGTAGAACGGTGATACAATTCTGAGGGCTTGGGCGGTCCTAGCGTATTGCCAAGCGGTAAGTTACAAGAGGTGCCGTCTCATTGAGTCTTCATCCCTTTTCTATGACCTCGGTTCTCTTTGTGATTTTGATCCCCCGTTTTCTGATCTCCTCCAGGAAACGCTTATAAGGTATATCTCTTACCGCTGTTAACAGGCCACGTCGGTTGATTTCGCCGGTAGCGATCATCTGGGCTACTATGCTCGCCGTGTAACCCACCGTCCGGTTCATAGCGAAAAGGCCAGTTTCCATGTCCCTTTTATCCAACAAGTCGAAGATAATCTTCGTCATCTTCCCCTCCTTGATCCCGATGATGACGTTCCGCATGATTACCAGGTCTCGTTCATCATCTTCGTATTGCAGCTGTGGTTCCAGGTGCTTCACCATGAATTGATGGGGAGTGAGTTTGAACGGTAGCCCATTTACCGGCTCATCGCTTAGGAAGTTTAGATCCACGAGCTTCTTCCAAAATTCGCTGTGGCCTGGCCATCTTAGCGAACACCTTGTGGTGTTCTTGACGGTATCTACAATCCCGAGGTGTTCGGCGAAAATTATCGCGTCCCCGTTGAGTATTGCTTCCAATTCCCCTACCCCGGGGAAATCGAGCCGCCCGATCCATTGCCTCGCAAACTGATCTTTGGCGGGAATATCGATTATCTCGCCATCTCGCATTATTCTTGCGGGCAGTTTATATGACAGCAGAACACCATCCCAGGTCCACGTTATCTTATACTTCAGCGGATTGTTAGCAGCATCGACTTCCGGTATCCCCCCACAATACGAGTGTAGTTCGAGGACTTCGTCCATTTCGCTGGCTCCATAGCCACACAAGATCAAATCAATTCCCGGGTCAAGACCCGACTCGGGCATTATAGTAAGACCTCTTTCAACCGCCCTTTCATGAAGATCATCCGGCATCATGTGCCCTTCCAAAGTATTAACCAGATGAACCTCCGCTTCCAGGGCTGCTTCGGCGACAGTTCCGAGGAAATCAATGGGAAGGACATCGATGACCACATCGATCCCATCCTTCATTACTGATAGAAGGGCATCTTTGTCTCGCGCATCTAATTCCCGGATTTTGATCTTTGTCATGTCTAAGTACTTCTTAGCGGGTTCAAGCCCTTTGGGATTAACGTCCGCACAGACAATTTCTTTAACCTGAGGGCTCCTAGAAAGATCCTGGAGCACCGCCTTTCCCTGCAAACCACAACCACCCAGGACCAAGACCTTCATAACAAGGACCTCCCTTCGTCATGAAATGATTGCGTTAGCCTGCCACTCGGCGAATGCATCTGCATCTCAAGGTGTTAACATCTCATTCCAAAGGCGACATATAAGAGAGGGCCGCCGTAAACTGTAGCAGGTCGAAATTGAGGTTGTCTTGAGTGGAGACAATATCTCATCCGTCGCCTTGATGGGTGCCTTGGGGTGAGCCGTCCTTAAGTGTCTGGATAATTTGAGCATGCTCTCGCGGAGACCTGGCCTCGCCCTCAGGCAATCTGTCCAAGAAAATCAAATGAACATCAGTGTGCGCGTAAATTTGGTGCAGGAAGTTGATAAGGTATGGGTTATGGATCGAGGTGGCAATAATTGGATGGCGCTGGCGGCTAAACCTGAAAGCACGTTGTCGGTCCGCGGAACGGTAAGCTTCGGCCTCCTTAAGCAACGCACTCTTCACGGGTCTCGGTCTTGAGATGTAATTGTCTTTGCATCAACACTGGGAGAAAGGCCTTCGAGCACCAACCTTATCGAAGAGGCATTCTCAACTTCTTGGATGGTGGGGGGTGGAGGCCGAAGGCTCTATTGTTGGGTACGAGCGTGTGCAAGTTCTCGCTTGCCAGCCGCTTCAGCGCACCCCTGCTGGGACGGCTTGCCTACAGTGCTCTGCCAACTCGCTCTCAGTCAACCTTTTGTTGGGGGCTATTTGACGTTCAATTATGGCCTCCTTTATTTTCTGGCGAACCATCTCCTCGAAAGATCTGTTGACTTCCCTATCCGTACGAGATTCCAAACCCCCACTTGATGGACTGTATTTACAAAGCGATTCGGCATACTATTCACAATTCCTTCTCAATGGATGCCAGAGAAGGAAGAATTTGCATAGAGCACCGGGCGAAAACTTTCTGGTAGAAAGAGCCACATCCCCCACCGTACAAGGCCTAACACCCAAAGCATTGCATGATTAGCCATCGGAAGTAGGGTGATTAGTATGGTTTTTTCGATGTCTGCCGAATCGCGTTATCCATCAAATAACGATATAACTTGACCTAACGCCCAGGGGCTGTATCGTTGTAATCGGGTAGGAGGGGGCGGCTAGCCCCCGTCCTCTCCCACCACCGTACGTACCGTTCGGTATACGGCGG
>SESX01000221.1 GCA_004367365.1 Candidatus Acetocimmeria pyornia | reverse complement strand
CAGGGGGGTTCCTGATGCTCGTGGCACTGGAAGCCGGGGCAAAGGAGAGAACCATGGCGCAAAAGGTCCTGGCTGCAACCGGGCAAAACCTGTACCGCTGCCTGCAGTGTGCCAAGTGCGGTGGGACGTGCTCCAGGCTCGATGACGCCGATTACACCCCCAGGCAGCTGGTTGACCTGATCCTCAACGACCAGGCCGGGGCGGTCTACCGGAGCCGTACGGTGCGGCTCTGTGCCGGATGCGAGTCCTGCCAGGTGACCTGTCCCTCTGGCCTCAACCTGAAGAAGGTCTTTTCCTACGTAGTGGAAGAGGCCGGTGCAGCCGGGATTAGGGCCGACCTCGGTCCGGTAGACCGCCGTTTTGTGGGGGCTGCCTTCTGCCCCAAGTCGAGGAGTAAATGGACCGCAGAAAGGAGTGATCCCCGGTGAAGATGGCTGTGGACCTCGCAAGGGAAGGGACGACCTTCCTGGAACAGGTGGAAGCCAGAAGCGGGGAGAAAGTAGCCGAATGCTACCAGTGCGGGAAGTGTTCGGGCGGCTGCCCCTTTTCCTCCCTCATGGACATCGCTCCAAACCAAATCCTGGAAATGATCTACTACGGTCTTGAGGAGCCTCTGCTGCGGAGCAGGGCGATTCGTACCTGTATTGGATGCGGGACGTGCGAAGCCAACTGCCCGGCCGGTTTCAAGATGTACCGGGTCATGGAAACACTACGCCACCTGGCCCGCGAAAAGGGTGTCGAACCCAAGGCCGATGCCGGGATCGTTTCCTTCAACCGGCTCTTTCTCGACAACGTGGCCAGGTTCGGCCGCCTCCAGGAAATCGGTCTTGCCCTGGAGTACAACCGCAAGAAGGGACAGCTGCTGAGGGACAGCGCCATGGGGGCGAGAATGTTCTTCAAGGGGATGGTCGGGGCAGCCGACCTCTTCCCGCGCAGGTCGGCTACCGCTGCTCCGGTCGGGAGGATCTTCCGTAAGATCGAGGAAATGGAGGGCCGAGAATGAAAGTTGGGTACTACCCCGGGTGTTCCCTGCACGGGACCGGGAAAGCTTATGATATCTCAGCGCGGACGGCGATGAAGGTTCTTGGGGTGATGCCGGAAGAGGTAGCGGACTGGAGCTGCTGTGGGTCTACACCTGCTGAATGTGAAAACCCCCTGCTTTCCACCGCCCTCTCGGCCCGGAACCTGGCCCTGGCCGAGGCCGCGGGGCACGAGTTTCTGGTTGCCCCCTGTGCTGCCTGCTTCAGTCACCTGAAAAAGGCTGGATTGGAAATCGCCGGGAACGAGAAGCTGGCGGCCAAGATTCGTGAGCTCATCGAGCTCGACTACCAGGGACAGGTCAAGGTCCTCAACCTGCTCCAGGTGTTCGTTGACCTGGTTGGGATTGACGCCCTCCGGAAAAAGGTAAAGAAACCGCTCACCGGGCTCCGGGTTGTAACCTACTATGGATGCCTCCTGGTGCGCCCGGCCCATGTGGCTGGGTTCGACGACCCCGTGAACCCTGTCTCCCTGGACCGGATCATGGAGGCCGCCGGAGCGACGGTCCTGCCCTGGGGGGCAAAAACCGACTGCTGTGGGGCCAGTTTCACCATGACCAACCCGGAAGTGGTGGCTGAAGCGAGCGGGAAAATCATGCTCCAGGCCCTGGAGGCTGGGGCTGACCTGGTTGTGACGGCCTGCCCCATGTGCTGGATGAACCTCTACCGGGGCCATGGGTATGCCCGGGAACACTTCGGACCTGGGAAGACAATGCCCACCGTCTACTTTACCGAACTTCTGGCCCTGGCGCTTGGGGTCAGTCCCAGGGCCCTGGTGATGAAAAAGCACCTGGTAAACCCTTACCCGGTACTGAGGCAAAAGCAGATTGTTTGAAAGATGTCAAGGCAGGAAGCATCTGGATTTGACCGCGGTTGGGACAGAAAGATAATTTTTCTGTCGTTACCGCGGTTATCTATCCCTGCCAGAGGGTTACTGTTTTGTTCTGGAAGGAAAAACACCTGCCGTAATTGAATATTCAATTATACCTATAAATGAATCTTCTTACTGGGTTGGCTGTGAAATCATTCACCCCTGTGTTTGTGAACAGGGGCACGGGACGGTGGTTCTGAATGAACCAGGTGCGGGTCCGAAAGAAGCGATCCCAGGCGGTTTACGCGGTGGTGGTTGGGGCTGGGGCACTTTTTGTGGCCCTCACCCTATCATGGTACCACCCACGCCTCACCTTCCTGTGGCTTTTTGGGCTCGGGTTCGGTTATGTCCTGCACCGGTCCCGTTTTTGTTTCGCCGCGGCCTTTCGCGACCTGGTTCTTTTCAGGGACGGCACCCTACTTCGGGCCGTCCTGACCGCGGTGCTGGTTTCCACCGTGGGGTTTGCTTTTGTTCAACTGCTCTATCTTAACCGGGCACTCCCTCTTCCCGGCTTCGTGCTGCCTGCCGGGGCTCACACTGCCTTCGGAGCCGTGATCTTCGGTGTGGGTATGGTTCTGGCCAGTGGCTGTGCCTGCGGCACCCTGGCGCGCATGGGTGAGGGTTTCGTCATGCACTGGGTGGTCATGGCCGGCTTCATTGTCGGCTCCCTGGCCGGGGCATACCATTACGGTTGGTTCATGGAGGCCCTGGGCGGCGGTATCCGCGCCTTTTTCCCCGACTACGTGGGGTGGCCAGCAGCCGTCGTGCTCCAGGTGGGGGTTCTGGTCTTGCTCTACCTTGCAGTTCAGCAAAGGGAGAGATGGGACGGGTCTTGGCGCCGGTGACCTGGATCCAGGAAACGGGGGGGGTGGGCGATGACGGTGTACAGGCTGGATCTCATCGGCAACGTCTGTCCGGTGCCCTTGCTGCGTACCGAACAGAAGATGAAGGGGATCAAGACAGGGGACGTGCTTGTGGTGGAGACCGAACACGGCCGGGCGGCCAGGAACATTCTCGAGTGGGCGCAGAAGAACCACTACCCTGTCAAGGTGACCGAGGTAGACAACGGGATTTGGGAAGTGACGATTCGGAAAACAGCTCCGGGCAGGCGTCACGGAGGTGTACAGCCATTTGAAGAACAGCCCCTTTGAAGAGAGACCGTGGTGGAAAGCAGAATGGCCTTACTGGGTAGGGGGTGTGCTGCTGGCACTCCTGAATACCGGTGTCCTCTACGTCAATGCCCATCCATGGGGCATCACAACCCCCATCGCCCTCTGGGGTGGAGGGGTATTTTCTTTTCTCGGCGGCTCACCCTGGGACTGGGGGTTTTTCCGGGAAATGATGTCGGCACCTGGCTGGCAGGTGACCTACCTTTACGGGGGCACCCTCTTGAACCTGGGTGCCGTTACAGGTGCCCTTTTTTCATCTTTTTTGTCTTCGGAATTTCGCATCCGAAAGATCAGGCCCCGGAAGATGGTTCTCGCGGCCCTCATCGGGGGTTTCCTGATGGGGTACGGGGCGCGGATTGCCTTGGGGTGTAATATCGGGGCCCTCCTGGGCGGGATTTCTTCCTTTTCCCTGCACGGCTGGGTCTACCTGGTTTTCCTCCCTGTCGGAGCCTTTATCGGCACTAAACT
>SESX01000220.1 GCA_004367365.1 Candidatus Acetocimmeria pyornia | reverse complement strand
CCAAGGATTTTTTCCTCCTTCAAGCGCATGAGCCTTTTTTCATCTTCATTTTCATGGGTGTACCCCAAGAGGTGGAGCAACCCGTGGGCGACCAGGTAGCAAAGCTCCCTTCGAAACCCGTGCTCGTATTCTTCTCCTTGTGCTCGCGCCCTCTCCAGGGAGATGACGATATCCCCCAGGAGGAGCTCCTTTCTGTCAGTGTTTTCCTCCAGTCCAGCCCGGTGTGGCCCCGAAGGCCCCGAAGGTCCGGCAGGCCCAAGGGAGCCATCAAGCCCCAGAAATTCATCCATGGGAAAGGAAAGAACATCAGTGGCCCGGTCTTCACCCCGGTACCGGCGGTTTAACGCCCGGATATAGTCGTCATCAACGAAACAAATACTCACCTCAGCTCCTGGACCGATGCCTTCCTCCTCGAAACCGACCCGTACCACCTTCTGAACCAGGTCAAAAACCCCGGGCTCAACCTTGATTTTCGTCTGCAGGTTTTTCACCAGGATCTCCATTGGCGGCCTCCTTTTCTTTCCGCTCGGAATCCGTTTCCCCTCGGCCCGCCCCCTGGTCATTGTTGGGCACCTTGCCCTCACCGCTGCCCGGTACCTTCTTCTTTCCCTGGGGAGAACCCTTTTTCGACCTTTGCTCCGGGGCTTTCCTGCCCTCATCCAGGTGCCGGCCCTTTATTTCCTTCATATCCTTGATATCTTTCATCATTTTATCCGGGTATTCTACCCTCGGGTGAAAAATACCACTCAAAACCTTGGCGAAAACCTTTGCAACCCGGTCTAAATCCTTGAGGGTCAGGTTGGATTGGTCGAGCTGCCCTTCGTTCAGGCGGTCCTTGATGATCTTTCGCACCAGCCCCTCGATCCGTCCCGGGGTTGGATTCGTCAGGGAACGCACAGCAGCTTCTGCAGAATCAGCCAGCATGACAATGGCTGCTTCCTTGCTCTGTGGTTCCGGACCCTCGTAGCGGAAGTCATCCTCCACAAAATGCTCAGTCTTGCCGTTCTCGGTCGCCCGGGAATAAAAATAGGAGACCAGGGTCGTCCCGTGGTGCTCTTTGATAATATCGATGACCTGCCGGGGCAACCGGTGGGCCCGGGCCAGTTCAACCCCGTCTTTAATGTGGGAGGTGATGATCAGGGTGCTTAAACTCGGGCTGATTTTATTGTGCGGGTTCTCTCCACCAAGCTGGTTGTCGACGAAAAAGTAGGGCCGTTTCACTTTCCCGATATCATGGTAATAAGCCCCTACCCTGGCCAGGAGGGCATTGCCCCGAACCGCCTCAGTACCAGCTTCCGCCAGGTTACCAACGATGATGCTGTGGTGATAGGTGCCCGGGGCCTCCACCATCAACCGGCGCAAGAGGGGTTGATTGGGATTGGAAAGCTCCAACAGTTTGATGGAAGTAATGATCCCAAAGAGGCTTTCGAAAAAGGGGAGGGACCCAGTGGTCAGAACGGCCGACAGGACCCCGTTGGCTGCACTCCAAAGGATCCCCTTCCAGACCAGGACCTGGTTCAGGGAAAACCCGGTGGTAAGGGAAATAGCCAGTACGGTTAAGGCATTGGCCAGGCCCACAAAGAACCCGGCCCGCATCAACTCAAACCTTTGTTCAACCTTGAAAACACTGTAAACCCCGGTCACGGCCCCGACCAGGGCGACGCTCACAAAACTGAGTTCGTTTCCAGTCAAAAAACCCACGTAGATGCTCAAAACCACCCCGACAAAGACGGCCAGTTGCGGCCCGGTCAAGATCGCCAGCAGCATGGTTCCAGCCGCCACCGGCATCAAGAAACCGGAGACCACCTTCAATACCTGGGAAATGAAGACAGTAACCACCATGATCAGCCCGGTGAGGACGATGAGCCTCTCGCTCTCGAAAACCTCCCGTTCGAACTGGTAAAGGTAGAAACCCACCAGGCCTAGAAGGGCCGCGACCACCAGGGCCGCCCCAACCACGGTAACGTAATTACCCTTGTTGTCCAGAAGCCCGGCTTCCTTCAGCAGCACAAGGTGGTCGCGGGTAACCACCGTTCCTTCGGGGACAAGGATCTCGCCCTTCTGAATGATCTGTGGTTCCACTCCGGCCTTGGCTTCTTCCCGGCGCCGCTTGGTTTCCTCCCTGTTGAGAATGGCGTTTGGCTCCACCAGCGATGAAACCAGTGTACCTGCAAAAGCCCTGAGCCCCTTGTCCACTTCCAGGTCCTCTGCCTCGTTCGAGGCCAGTTTCCGGGCCGTTTCCAGGCTCTCTTGACGAATCGGGGCTTCAAGAACCCTCTTCAAGATGTTGGCCGTTTCCCCCTGGAGCTTGTCCAGGGCAACCGGATCGGCAGCCAAAACCGCCCGCACCTCAGCCTCTGACACTTCAAATTCCAACACCTCTGAAAGCCTGGTAATTTTCTCTTCCTCGGGAAGGTCCTGCCCCTGGAGTTCACGAACCATTTTGAAGACCGCGTTCAATTTCTCCAGGCCTTCTTCCAGTACCTGGTTATCAACATCGTAAGCCTCTTTTACCCTGTCAGCGGCCTCCTGTTGAAGGCGCAGGGTGGCAATGGGGTCCACCATGTCCTTGGGAGCCTTGATATTATGCTGTGCTACGTCACCGACCTCAAGATGAACCCGGTCGGGGACCAGGTTGGAAGACAAAATGACAGTCAGAACAAGAAGAACTGCTAAAGCCCATCCGACTCTGCGGATGGGCGAATTGGCTGCAAACCTTTTCTCCAAGTTCGACCGTATGGACCGGCGTAAATTTTTTACCACCGGGGATCACCTCCAGAACCCCGTTTGATCCGAAAACCTGCCAGAGCAAAACGCGGCAGAGCCGGTGCCTCATTCCTCTCCTTGGTTCTCCTGCCCTTTCTTCTTTTCAAATTCCTCGTAGGCCTCGATAATTTTTTGCACCAACTCATGGCGAACAACATCTTTTTCCGTGAGGTAAACAAAATCGATCCCGGGAATCCCTTTTAAAATCTGGCGCACCTGCTGTAACCCTGATTGCTTACCAGGGGGTAAATCGATCTGGGTGATATCACCGGTAACAACCGCCTTTGACCCAATACCAAGCCGGGTCAAAAACATTTTCATTTGTTCCGTGGTCGTGTTCTGGGCCTCATCGAGAATGACAAAGGAATCATCAAGGGTGCGGCCTCTCATGTAGGCCAGGGGAGCAACCTCGATCAGGCCCTTGTCCATGTATTTTGCAAAGGTTTCTCCCCCCAAAATATCAAAGAGGGCGTCGTAAAGGGGTCTCAGGTATGGGTCTACTTTTTCCTGTAGGTCACCGGGGAGAAACCCGAGTTTTTCCCCTGCCTCTACCGCCGGGCGGGTCAGAATAATCCGGTGTACTTCCCGGTTCTTGAAAGCCGCTACCGCCATAGCCAAAGCCAGGTAAGTCTTTCCTGTACCAGCCGGACCGATGGCAAATACAATCCCGTTCACGGCCACCGACTGAACGTACTGCCTTTGGCCCAAGGTCTTGGGCTTGATCTGCTTTCCGCGCGGCGTAACCAGAAGGGACTCTCCTAACAGTTCATCCAGGCTCCTCTCTTTCCCTTCCTTGGTCAGATTAATGACATAATTGAGGTCTTGTTCATT
>SESX01000022.1 GCA_004367365.1 Candidatus Acetocimmeria pyornia | reverse complement strand
TCAAAAAGCCCGCGCAGGGTCGGATACCGCGTCAGGTGGTCCGGTTATGCAGGTTTCGCCTTCCATACTCTTCTAACAGGGTATTAATAAGCTCTTTAACAGAAACGATCTTATCCACCCGGTAAGCGTTGGCTCCCGCAAAAGCAAATCCTTCTTCAAGGTTTCCCTTCTTGGCATTGGTTAATGCAAGTGTAATGCAGTAGGGTGAATTTATGATATCACAGGTGGTTAGGCACCTCCAAAAACACTTAAAGGGTTTTCTTGCCTTTGTCGATACCTCTTCGAGAAACTTGTTCCTTATGGCTCTTCCCGGTAGTCCAACAGGACTGTCAATAATCATCAAATCTTCTTTCTTGCATTTCACATATGATTCCTTGAATTCGATGAAAGCATCACACTCGTGGGTTCCAACAAACCTGGTTGCCATTTGGACCCCTTGAGCTCCCAACTGGATAAACTTGCGCATGTCAGCACCTGTGAAGATACCTCCTGCAGCAATCACTGGAATACTTTTGTTAAAATGCTGCTCATAGGGTTTGATGACAGAGATTACCTCTGGTAGTATTTTTTCCAACGCAAAATCGGGATTATTGATTTGTTCCTTTTTGAAGCCCAGGTGTCCACCAGCTAACGGACCCTCAACAACTACAGCATCAGGTACTTGATTATAGTTTTTTGCCCAATACTGGAAGATGATTCTTGCCGCGCGCGCAGAAGATACGATGGGTACAATTTTGGTTGCAGCTCTTTTCAATTTATCCAGCACTAGTGTTTTAAGATTCCTCAATGGCAGTCCTGCGCCGAGAAAAACCAAGTCTACATCTTCATTCACTGCAACCCGTACCAGGTCC
Organism: Candidatus Acetocimmeria pyornia; assembly: GCA_004367365.1. GTDB lineage: Bacteria > Bacillota > Sulfobacillia > UBA3575 > UBA3575 > Acetocimmeria > Acetocimmeria pyornia. The sequence continues at coordinate 20,512 of SESX01000022.1, read as the reverse complement.
TGAAAATCTGTAAGGGCGACCATAATATTGACACCAATAATACCCTTCGTCAACTTCTTTGCCTTCCTGATCTCTTTCTGTAATGCTCTCTTGTTTGCCTCCCTGAAATTTATGTCAAAATCAGGCTCAAGCATGCCGATTCCTGCGGCAGAAATAACTCCGATACCACCCTCATTGGCGACGGCGGAAGCTAAACCTGACAAAGAAATGCCAACACCCATTCCTCCTTGAATGATTGGGAGCTTGGCCACCAAGTCACCTATGCGCAGTTTTGGTATGTTTTGAGGGCTCATGGATGACACTCCTTCAATTTTGTTATGATATTTCAGCAGCTTGTAGCGCCAAAATACTTGCAATTTATGGGTTTTACCGTGGATTTAGTCACGATTTTCCCTCTATTTTATCAAAGGGTGTTCCCATAGGGTGATTTTTGTAAGGAAACCGAAATAAATCTCCATTCACTACGGGATAAAACGCCGCCTTTTCCCAATTAAGAACAGGTTTTGGCGCATTAATTGTTCAGCCCCTGGCTTTTGGCTTACAACTCCACGGGAAAGCCGGTAAGATAATGGTTAACGTATAATGAATTATAACACAAAATTTATCAACTTAGGCGTTAATTGGCGGTAGGGCTCAGACATTTTTGTTTACTTGGTTAATCTCTTTCTCATTTGACACTAGTAGTTGGGTTACCTTCTTTACCGGCCTTACTTTCACGAAAATCTTCTAAACTACGTGCGGAGCCGGCGCGACTTGCACCTTTATACCATCCCGAGGTAAAATATAAAAGTTAAGGGATTTATCTCCTGCTAGCCTGAGGAGAAAGGCAGGTGTTCTTGTGGTCGGCTATGTAGTCAAAAAGGGCGGCACCACGAAGCATGAAAATCGGAGTCGGCATCTCGCAAAAGTTGTCTACCATGGTTGCTCTGGAGCGCAAACTGGTTATGCCGCAGCCGCGAAGAATGAAAAGGCGGGTGGAAGAGGAGTCTTGGCGAGTTGGAAAGTGGCATTTTCGGATAGAGGAGGATGAGTAGTGTGGCTTCGAAATCACTTTTTCCTTCGCCGTCCGAGCCAAAGCGTAAGGCCGAGGTAAGCATCCGGTTGTCCGAGTTTGAGATTCCGCCCATGCAGGATGTCTTGCTCGTGGGAAAAAAGGCTCCTATTGGTCCTGAGGCTATAAAACGGATGGTGAACGCCCTGTCACCGGACCAGTACGAGGTCACTCAGCTTGACCACGACATCTTCCAGGCTGCAGTATTGAAGAAATCGTTGGTGAAACTTCTCCCCGAGGAGAAGCTTTTACCAATCATGCTCGAGGAAGGGTCCCACATTGCCACCGAGAGGACAGTAGTGAAGGCTCAGGTGAACGTTGTCATTCAAGTAAACCGGGTGGCGGACTTGTGATGTTCAGCATAGGCGATATCATGACACGGGACCTGCTGACTGTCGGGCCCAGCAAAAGTGTTGAGCATGCAGCCACACTGATGAATCAGCATCGGATAGGCGGTCTGCCGGTGGTAGAGGATGGGCGGCTTGTCGGGATCATAACCTCCAGGGACGTTAGGTCTTCTCATTTTAACAGGCTGGTGGCCGATGCCATGAGCAGACAAGTGGTGGTCGTACCGATGGAATGTTCGTTGTGGGAGGCAAAGGAGCTTTTGGAGCGGCACAGGATCGAGCGCCTGGTGGTGGTAAGAAATGGGTTGCCTGTTGGGATCGTTACGAAGTCTCAGCTTTATGTAGAACTGGGGAAGCACATAGATGCCCTGACCGGTCTACAGCGGGCGGAGTTTTTGCAGCGTAAGGCATCGGAGTTCTTGCAGAACGGGAAGGAGATTGCGATTATTTTTCTAGACCTGGATGATTTCGGGGCCATCGATAAGGAACTGGGCCATGTGTGGGGAGATAAAATTCTGCAGCAGGTAGCACAGGTTTTGAGGAGCGCGGTGGAGGACGGAGTTGATTACCTCAGTCGCTACGCAGGGGACGAGTTTGCCGTTGTAACCACGAGGCCTTTTGAAGATGCCAAAAAGCTTGCTTTACAGATGGTAACGGCACTTACCCGAGAAAGCTGGCCGTATGAGCTGAGGGTGACAGGTTCTGCGGGTGTTGCCGGGGGACGGCGGACCTGCTCACGCCGCCAGGAGGATGAGGTGCACACGGTTAGTGACCTGATCAACATGGCCAGCCTGGCATCCACCAAGGCGAAAAAGGAAAAGAAACCGGTAGTGGTAGCCGGGATGGTGGAATTGAAGGAGGCAGGGTAAAGGGTAAGAGGGATGCCGGGGATGGGAAAGGAGCCGTCAGATATGGCTCATGAGCACCTTTTGAAGGCAGCAAGGCTTCAACACCTGCAGGACCGAATCGGTATTGCCATGGGATTCTCTGTCCTGGTAACAGACCCAAAGGGCCAGCCGATAACGAAGGTAAGCAACCTCTGCTCCTTTTGTGTGATGGTGAATGCTACCGATGAGGGGCGGGCAAGATGTGAGGCCTGGCGGGTCGAGTTGGCAAAGGCCGCTGCCGCGTTCGGGCAGGGCAGAGTTCTGGTTTGCCACGCCGGTCTCGCCTACATGGCTCTCCCGGTGAAGGTGAAGGGTGAAACTGTCGCCGTGGTGATGGGGGGAAGCGTAGCCCTGGCACCACTTGATGAAAGGAAAGCCGTCAAGCTGGCAGAAGAGGTTGGGCTTGGCAAGGAGGATTTTGTGGGGGCAGCCCGGGCTGTACCGGTATGGCCCAAGAAGCGTCTTCGAGATACAGTTGAACTGTTCCATCTCCTTGTGGATGTCCTTATCCAGCTATCGTTTTCGAGGCAGGAGTTACACGAGCAGGCGAAGGAGTTATCGGCTCTTTTCCAGTTCAGTCAAGCTGTTTCTTCAGCTCTCGATGTTTCTGAGGTGGCAAGGCGGGCATTGGAGGCTATCCTGAGCCTTACCGGAGCAACGAGTGGGTCAGTGCTGATGTTAACGGAGAAAACACCTGGAGTCACAGACACTGAAGTTGCTGCTGCTACGGAACAGGGCAGGAAACTCTGCGTAATTCCCCGTCGAGAGGTAGTAGCTGCGGTAACACGGGAAGCGAGGGCAGTGCATTTTGACAACTACCCGGAAGGTAAGACGGGTGAGGAAAGGCGGTCTGCTTTATCGATACCGCTTAAGGTTAGGGGGCATGTGACCGGTATCCTGACCCTGACAGGTAAGCCGAAGGGGGCAGAATTTAGCAGGGATGAAACACGCTTCCTCACCGCGCTGGGGTCAGGCCTTGCCTTGGCCCTGGAGAATGCGCGCCTTTTCCGCGAAGTGAAGCGTAAGGCGGAAATTCTCGAGCGTCTAAATGAGATCGGGGAATTGGTGTCGGCCAGCCTTGAGATAGACGTGGTCCTCAAGTCTGCGCTGCGCAGTGCCCAGGAGATTTCTGGTGCCAAATGGTGCGTGCTGAGGCTGGTAGATGAAGAAACAGGCAAGGCGGTGGTGAAAGCCAGCCTGGGCTTCAGGGGGGAGTTGAAAGATAAGGCAGAGCGGGTGCAGGCAGAAGGTACCGTCCTGGAGGAGGTGCTCAACACAGGCCGGCCGGTGGCCGTTGAGGATCTGGCAGCATGTAACCGTTCTTTGCAGCCCCCGTGCTACGCTGAAGAGATGGGTGCAGTTGCCGTGGTGCCGATACGGGCCAGGAACAGGGTATTGGGTACACTGGAGGTGTTCCTATCTTCACCGCACCGGTGGAAGGAAGAAGAGGTTCGTTTTCTGGTGACACTGGGGGCTCAGACGGGGGTGGCGGTTGAGAACGCACGGCTTTACGAATCACTGCGGGAGTACTACGTGAATGCTGTACAGGCACTGGCTGCTGCATTGGAAGCAAAGGATGTTTATACGGAGAACCACTCGATGCGGGTGGCGCAATGGGCGAAGGCCTGTGCTTGCGAGATGGGGCTTGGAGAGGACATGCAAGACCATGTTTATCTCGCTGGTCTTGTGCATGACGTAGGGAAGATCGGAGTCAGGGAGCAGATTCTCTTGAAGGCCGGGAAGCTTTCACCGGGGGAGATGAAGGAAATGGAGAAGCACCCTGTTTTGGGGGCGAAGATACTGGAACCGGCGAAGCTTCCCATGGAAGTTATTGAGGCGGTACTTTACCACCACGAGGACTACGGGGGCGGTGGTTACCCTGAAGGCATTGCTGGTGACCAGATACCGATTTTGGCACGGATCATTCGGGTGGCGGACGCGTATGATGCCATGAGGTCAGACAGGCCTTACCGCAAAGGGCACCCCCATGACTGGGTGGTGTGTGAGCTTGAGCGTTGTTCGGGGGAGCAGTTTGACCCCAACGTGGTGCGGGCATTGCTGGCCGTTGTTGGCAAGGGGAGGGAAAGGGAGGAGATGTTGGAGGATGACGCCGATAAAGCTTCTCCTCGACGCACTTTTTCGTCATGGCGAGTTTAGGCTTCTGCTTGGATAAGGGGTGACAGTTCTCTCTTTTTTCTGTGGCCTGAAATTGGTCAGCGGGAGGATGAGGGTGCTATGGTGCCAGAAGCAGTGGGGACTAGGAGGATGAAAATCCAAAAGGGGAACCAGTATTTCTGGGATCAAGTTTGGAAACATTGTTGGGTTGAACCTTTCCTGGGAGGAATCTCATGATTGTGAATATAATAAAACCCCGTAATGGAAATGGATTTTTCACACCCGTAGGTGATCCCTTTGAGCCTGAACTTGGTCATTGAAGGTATCATATTTCTCACCGTGGTCGTCTGGCTCGGGATGATCACGAGGTTTTGTTGGCTTTCCCCGAATAAAGGGATCTGGTTGATTTTTCTCATTGGCGGGTTCATGTTTTTTTCGGCCGCCACTTTGAACCTTGTAGAAGACATGATTGGGCACCCCGGCCTGGCTGAGGACGCGAAAGATTTTTCCTTTGCCGTCGGGGCTGTTCTTCTCGCGGTCGGTTTCTACCAGTGGTCGAGCTGGACGATAAGGAACATGAGGCGGTTGGAGAATGTTGCCGTAAAGGATGAGTTAACTCGCCTTTTCAACCGTCGGGGATTTCTCCAGCGCCTGGCCCAGGAGATCGAGCGCTCAAGACGCCGTAATTATGGATTTAACCTCCTGATTCTTGACCTGAACAACTTCAAGTTCATTAATGATACCCACGGACACCCTGTTGGGGACACTGTCTTGAAGAAGACAGCTTCGATTCTGGAGAGCGAACTGCGGAGTTATGATATCCTCGGCCGGATCGGGGGGGACGAGTTTGCGGCCATTCTGCCGGATACCCGTCCTGAGGACGGGTTCGAGGTATCGGAGAGAATCATAAAGGCCATAGAGCGAGGATCTTCTGGGGCAGCGTTCCAGGTAAGTGTGGCGGTGGGTGCAGCATTCTTTCCCCTTGAAGCCGATAGTGCGGAGAAATTGATTATTGTGGCTGACAGGCGGATGTACAAGAACAAGACTGCTAGAGCCGCGGAAAACTGCTGAAGGGGCGGTTTCGGCCTGGGAAGAAGCCTGCAGGTTGCCAGAGCCGGTACGGACAGCGGCCTGGGGGGGGTGAACCCTTGCCAGGGGATATTCGCCGCATACTGGTGGTTCGGGTGGACCATATTGGTGATATGGTCCTCAGTACCCCGGCCTTTCGGGCGCTCAAACACGCCTTTCCCCAGGCGCACCTGACCCTTCTGGCCCGTCCCGAAACAGCGGAACTTATGCATACCAACCCGAACCTGGACGAGATTATAACCTTTAGCCCCCAGCTTTTTGCCCGAAGCGGAGAAAGGATCCCCTCGGCTGAGGAAACGCTGGAGCTCTTGGCCAGGCTGAAAAAAAGGGGCTTTGACCTGGCCATCGACCTCAGGGGTGAGCGGCTGACCACCTTGTTGGCTGCCTTGAGCGGGGCCAGGGTGGTGGTGAGCCCTGATTTTGGTGATACTGGCCTGGCCACGGTAAAGGTTCCCAGCACCAGTCCGTACAATTTCGATGAGCGGCGGCACCAAGTGGATATTAACCTTGATGCCCTCCGGGCTCTGGGAATCGAACCCTTCAAGGGAGGACTGGAGATCAACCTCGTGGAGGAGGACAGGAACCGTGCCTGTGAGCTTCTGCGTAAACACCAACTTCACCGCCATCCCTTTCTGGCTGGCTTACATGTCGGTGGAGGGTATCCTTCCAAGCTGTGGACCGTCAGCGGATTCGCCGAAATCGGAGACCGGCTAGTGCGGGAATATGGCGCGGGAGTGGTGATCACCGGCTCGGCAGCCGACCTGAAACGGGCTGCCCGGGTTGCCAGCCTCATGGAGTACCCCTGCACCGTTTTGGCTGGTCAAACGAACCTCCGCGAGGTGGCGGCCTTGCTGGAAACTTTCCGGATTTTTGTGAGCGGAGACTGCGGCCTGATGCACATAGCTTCGGCGGTGGGGACGAGAACAGTAGGGATCTTTGGAGGCGTCAATATTGTTGAGCGCTGGCGTCCGTACCAGGGTGAGTATGCCGTGGTCAGGTACGAACCAGAGTGCAGTCCATGCCATCAAGGTGTCTGCCCGCGGGGAGTAAACTGCATGGGAAAGATCACGGCTCGCGACGTCTGGCGGGAAGTGTCCGCCCTGCTCAAGAAGGGTGGGCGGGAGGAATAGATATGTGTGGTCCTCCCGTGCCCGGTCCCAGGGACAGACCCTATCTCGCCTTTTAAGTTCTGACATGTTATAATATAAAAAAAGGAGCTAGGTGAACATTTACAACCAAATACTGGCTAGGGGTGCTCACCCGGCTGCGGCACCGGGGCTGGGCTTGTACTTGGGCCTGGGTGTTGGGTGGCGCGGTACTTGCGCGTGCAGCTGGTTGGGCTGAGAAAAGGCGCTCTGCCTTTACCCTTAAACCTGATCTGGGTAATGCCAGCGTAGGGAAGCCGAAGGATGCAGTGATTGAAAAGCCGCCCTTCCCTACGGGGAGAGGCGGTTTTTTAGTACGCGGGTAGTTGTGAGGGGGTCCTGATGACTACAAGTTCAGGTTCTCGTTTCCTGAAGGCAGGTGAAGGGACGGGTCTGCCCCGCATTGTTTACCTTGTTACCAACCGCAGGCTTTGTCGTGACCAGGGTCAAACCCTCGTAAAGGTTACCAAGCAGGCCTTGGCAGCCGGGCTGGTGGCGGTCCAGCTGCGTGAAAAGGACCTTCCGGGCGGGAAGCTCTACCGGCTTGCCCTACAACTTCGCCAGCTTGCCCACGAATACAACACCCTCTTTTTGGTGAACGACCGGGTCGATATTGCCCTGGCTGTCGGTGCAGATGGGGTTCACCTGGGCCAGAAAAGCCTGCCTCCTCCAGTAGCCCGGGAACTCCTCGGCTCAGAAAAGGTCATCGGAGTGTCGGTCCACAGCCTGGCTGAAGCCCGGGCGGCGGCTGCCGCAGGGGCGGACTATTTGCTGGCCGGGCACGTTTTTGCCACACCGTCAAAACCCGGTGTTGCGGGCCGTGGAACCGGGTTTGTCAGGGAAATTGCCGCTGCCGTTGGGATACCGGTGGTAGCCATCGGGGGGATAAGTAACACTAACGTGGTTCAACTAGAGAATTCAGGCGTGGCAGCCGTTGCCGTCATGTCGGCAGTCATGGGGGCCAAAGACCCTGCCCTTGAGGTCAGTAAACTGCAGCTGGCCGGAGAGGGTTTCTTTAAAGGCCTGGAGTGTCTTCGGAAAGGATCTACCCTGGAGACAAGGGGCTGCAAGATTACCAGTCAACAGAAAGGGGGTTCTTTATGAAACTAACCGTGAATGGGAAGACTGAAGAGATCGACCAGGTGATGACGGTTCTGGAATACATCCGCTTCAAGGGCATCGATCCCCGGACCGTCGTGGTACAGAAGAACGGTGAGGTGATCAAGAGGGACCATTGGGAAAAGGAAGTGGTTAGGGAGAACGACCGGTTGGAAATACTCAGAATGGTAGGGGGAGGTTCATTTTAGTGGCAGATGTGCTGGTTATCGGAGGGAGAAAACTGAGCAGCCGTTTGTTCATCGGGACCGGGAAGTTCCCGGACAAAAAGTTGATTTCAGCCGTGCTGGAAAAGTCGGGTGCCGAAGTGGTAACAGTTGCTTTGCGGCGCATTGACTTCAATGCCGAGGAAGAAGAGGAGAATATCCTCAACCACATCGATGAACGGTATATCCTGATGCCCAATACGTCCGGGGCGAGAAATGCCGCGGAGGCCATTGAGATCGCTCGAATTGCGCGGGAGGCCGGGTGTGGCAACTGGGTCAAGATCGAGGTCATCTCCGACCAGAAGTACCTGCTGCCTGATAACCAGGAAACCATTGAGGCCACCCGGGTTCTGGCTCAAGAAGGATTCGTGGTTCTACCTTACGTGAGCCCAGACCTCATGGTGGCCAAGAAACTGCAGGACGTAGGTGCTGCGGCCGTCATGCCCCTCGGTGCCCCCATCGGGTCCAACCGCGGTTTGCGGACCAAGGAAATGATTCGTATCCTTATCGACCAGATCGACCTGCCCATTATTGTTGATGCCGGGATCGGGAGGCCTTCCGAAGCAGCGGAAGCAATGGAGATGGGCTGTGCGGCCGTACTGGTTAATACCGCCATTGCAACCGCCGGGGACCCGGTAGCCATGGCCGAAGCCTTTGGCTGGGCTGTAAGGGCCGGTCGCCAGGCTTTCCTGGCCGGTCCGGGGCGGGTTTTGGAAGAAGCTAGTGCCTCGTCTCCTTTGACGGGATTTCTCTTTGAAGGGGCAGGGAGCCGATGAGTTTCTACGAGGTTTATTTACAGTTTAAAGACTTTGATTTTGAAGGTTTTTTCGCGTCGGTGGATGACAAGGATATCGAACAGGTCCTGGGCCGCGATGACCTGGATCCTCTGGATTTCTTGACCCTTCTTGCCCCACAGGCAGCAAAACACTTGGAGGCCATGGCACAAAAGGCGCACCGGCTCACCATCCAGCATTTTGGCAAGGTCATCCTGCTCTACACACCCATGTACCTCTCCAGCTACTGCAGCAACCAGTGTATCTACTGCAGTTTTAATGCCGGCAACCATCTTCCCAGAAAAAAGCTTACCTTGGACGAAGTTGTCGAGGAAGCCAGGGCCATTGCCGCCACGGGGCTGCGCCACATCTTGATCTTAACCGGTGAATCCCGGCGCATGAGCCCGGTGTCCTACCTTGCTGATTGCACGAGGGTCCTGCTGGAGTATTTTTCTTCTGTCAGTATCGAGGTCTACCCGCTGGAAACAAAGGAGTACGAAACCCTGATCGCCGCAGGTGTCGATGGTCTTACCATCTACCAGGAGGTGTATGACAGGAAGACCTACGACCGGCTTCACCTTTCCGGACCCAAGAAGGATTACCGTTACCGGCTTGACGCCCCGGAAAGGGGATGCCGGGCGGGAATGCGGGAGGTCAATATTGGTGCCCTGCTGGGCCTGGAACCCAACTGGCGCCGTGAAGCCTTTTTCACCGGCATGCATGCCCATTACCTGCAGAATAAGTACCTGGAGACCGAGATTGCTGTTTCCCTTCCTCGTCTCCGGCCGGTTCGTGAGGACTCGACTTCTTACACTCTCCTTTCGGACTTGGACGTGGTCCAAAACCTCCTGGCCCTGAGGCTTTTTCTTCCCCGGTGCGGGATTACCATTTCAACGCGGGAACGGGCTTCCCTCAGGGACAACCTGATTGGGTTAGGGGTAACCAAGATGTCGGCCGGAACAACCACCGAAGTCGGGGGTCATTCTCAGGGTGAACACGGCCACGGCCAGTTTGAGATTTTCGACCGGCGGGGTGTCCCCGAAATCAAGGCCGCCATTACCCGGAAGGGTTACCAGCCGGTGTTTAAGAACTGGCATCCTCTGCCCCGGTCGGCAGGTTAGGAGCAAACACCCGCCTGCCGTGGAATGTCCTGAATTATTTTTGTACTTACCAAGCCCCGAACCTTCACCAGATACTGCTGACCCCGGCAGGATTAGCCTTCTGATTGTCGAATCCATGACGCTGAAACAGAACACAGTCCTTGCACAAGGCACCGGACCTGATGGTACGAGGATTAGGGAGGTTCTCATGCCAGGCCGGGTCCGGTTCTAATCTGTGCTCCAGCAACCTAACACTTAGAGGATAGAGGAGTGAAAAATGCCCATGAGGAAACAACAGGAACCCGCACCGGCCAGGCTTTACGATGTAGAAGACCCGCAGCAGACTGCAGAGGAGGGTCTCGAAAACTACGGAAGATACATCAATTCGTCCATGGCTAGGCTGTACCGGTTTTTGGGGTTAACCACTTTGGAATGGAGGGCCTACGGGTCTGTGGTTGTAGATGTGCACGGGAAGGAATACATCGACTGTGCCGGTTACAGTGTTTTCTTCCACGGCCACTCGCACCCGAAGGTGGTCGAGGCGGTCAAGGACCAGGTGGACAAACTAGCCCTTTCCTGCCGGGTTTTACCCCATAAGCCTGGGGCCGACCTGGGTCGGCTCTTGGCGGAGATTACCCCAGGGGACCTGCAGTACAGTTTCTTCTGTAACAGCGGTACCGAGGCGGTGGAAGGGGCCTTGAAACTGGCCCGGGCCTATACCGGAAAACCGGGGGTGATTGCAACCACCGGTGCCTTCCACGGGAAAACCATGGGGTCACTTTCCGCGAGCGGGCGGGAACTCTACCGCGAGCCCTTCTGTCCCCTGGTACCCGGGTTCGTACACGTTCCTTTTGGTGATGCCGAGGCCATCGAGAAGGCGATCACGGAGGAGACAGGCACGGTGATCTTGGAACCCATCCAGGGGGAAAACGGTGTCATTGTTCCGCCTGATGACTACCTGCCCCGGGTCAGGGAAATCTGTGACCACTACGGGCTGGTCCTGATTTTGGATGAGGTCCAGACGGGGTTGGGACGGACGGGAAAGATGTTTGCCTGCGAACACTATGGGGTCGAACCGGACATCATGTGCTTGGCCAAGGCCCTCGGGGGTGGGGTAATGCCCATCGGGGCCTTCATCTCCAAACCGGAAATCTTCAGCCCCTTCGATTCCAACCCCCACCTGCACTCTTCAACCTTCGGCGGTAACCCCCTGGCCTGCCGTGCGGCCATTGCCGCCATTGAGGTGATTCAGGAGGAGGATCTTGTGGAACAGGCCTGCCAAAAAGGTGAAACCATCATGGCTGCCCTCCGGGAGTTGGCAGAGGAGTTTCCCGAGGTCATCGCTGAGGTTAGAGGGAAAGGCCTCCTGGTAGGTGTCGAGTTGACCAAGGAGGGGGCTGGAGGGATGTTGATCACCGAACTGGTGGACAGGGGTGTGCTGGCCCTGCATTCCCTCAACAATACCATGGTGATCCGGCTTCTTCCTCCAGCAGTGATTACTCCCGAGGAAATTGAAACCGTCCTCACAGCCTTCAGGGAAGGAGTCAAAGCGGTCGCCGCTGTAATTGATGAACTATAAAAGCGGGACATGGAAAAAGCTGGTAAGAAATGGGCAGCGAAGGTAGGCCCATCAAGGTGGAAAAAAGGGAGGAAAAAGACATGCCACACGTGGAAGTTACCGAAGTGGTCAAGGGTGACCCCAACCAGGTCTACGAACTGGCTAAGGATATGGAATCCTACCCCAAGTTCATGGAGGATGTGGAGAGTGTCACTGTTATCGAGCGAACGGCTCATTCTACCATAACCAGTTGGGTCACCAAACTTCAAGGAAAAACCATCAAATGGAAAGAAAGAGATGTCTTCGACGATGAAAACCGGGTTATCTCCTACTGCCAGACAGAAGGAGACCTGAAAAAATTCGAGGGAAAGTGGACCTTTGAGGAAGTCCCGGAGGGTTGTAAGGTCACTCTTTCCGTCGACTTTGAGCTTGGGATACCTATGCTTGCCGGCTTGGTTAACCCGGTAGCGACCATGACCGTAAGAAAGAACTGTCAGAGCATGCTTCAGGCCCTCAAAGCCCAGGTCGAAAACAGGAGGACCTGAGGGATAAAGGACGGGCGGGTGATAGGTCCACCCAAGGAGGTTTGCCTTTTGTACGTCAAGGTTCCGCGTGAGGAAGTTGTCCACCGGTTAGAAAGATTCCAGGAAGAACTCGTCAAGATAGGCCTCGACGCCGCCCTGATTACCCATAATGCCGACCTTTTGTACCTAACAGGTACCATTCAACAAGCCCAGCTTTGGGTTCCAGCCCAGGGCCAGCCTCTACTCCTGGTCAAGAAAAACCTGGCCCGAGCGCGGGATGATTCCCCCCTGGACCGGATCTTCCCCCTATCCGGGTTGGCAGAGATGCCCGGGATTCTCAAGGAATTCGGCCTGTTTCCGGCCGGCCGGTTTCGATTGGGCCTGGAACTTGACGTGCTGCCGGCCAAGTTCTATCTCCGTTACCAACACCTTTTCCCCACGGTCCAGGTAGAAGATATCTCACCTGTTTTGCGCCAGATCCGGGCAGTTAAGTCTGAGTTTGAGCTGGACATGATGCGCAAGGCCGGTGAGATGGCTGATGCCCTTTTCCAGGCCGCCCAAGAGATCTTGGTGGAAGGGATGAGCGAAGTTGAGTTGGCGGGTTTGGTAGAAGCAGTGGTACGTAAGGCCGGCCACCAGGCCCTGGTTCGGGTCCGGAGTTACGGAGCTGAGCTGGTCTGGGGGCACCTTCTTTCCGGACCACCCGCGGTTCAACCCAGCCTTTTTGACAGCCCTACCGGTGGAATCGGGGTATCGCCGGCGATGCCCCACGGGTCTGGATTTAGAAAGATCGGGCGCCGTGAACCCGTGATACTTGATTACCCCGGGGTCTACAACGGCTACATCCTGGAGCAGACACGGATCCTTTCCCTTGGTTCCTTGCCCCCTCACCTGGAGGATGCTTACCAGGTGTCTCGGGAGATTCTCGCATACCTGGAGCAGGAGGTCAGGGCCGGAATGACCTGGGGGGAAGTGGACCTTCTGGCCCGCAGAAAGGCAGAGAAATCGCATTTTGCGGCCAACTTCCTTGGCTTTGATGGTTACCGGGTACCTTTTGTCGGCCACGGGGTTGGCCTTGAGCTGGACGAGCTTCCGGTTCTGGCAGCCGGGCTGGAAAAACCCCTGCTCTCCGGCATGACGGTGGCCATTGAACCGAAGTTTCTTTTCCCAGATGAAGGTGTGGTGGGGCTTGAGAATACCTACGTGGTCCGAGAGAACGGCCTTGAAAGCCTGATGACTTCCAGTGAGGAACTCGTGTTTTTGTAATACCGTTTTTTCCTCTGCTCCAGGCCGTGACATTTTGGGTATAGGGGGTGGCTTCCCATGGCTCGATTGATTGACCTTAACTGTGACATGGGTGAGGGTTTTGGGGCTTACAAGATCGGACTTGATGAAGAGGTAATCAGGTTTATTAGTTCGGCTAACGTGGCCTGCGGGTTCCATGCTGGAGACCCCAATGTCATGTACCGGACTACCCTTTTGGCCCGGGAGAACGGAGTGGCTGTAGGTGTTCACGCTGGTTTTCCAGACCTCGTGGGGTTCGGCCGTCGAAACATGGTCCTGGACCCGTCTGAGATTCGCAATGATCTCATTTACCAGATCGGTGCTCTCCAGGCCTTCTGCAAGGTTCACGGGTTTGACCTTCAACACGTCAAACCCCATGGCGCGCTGTACAACATGGCCACGGTGGATGCGGTGATGGCCGAAGCTGTTGCCGAGGGTATCGCGGCTGTAGATAGGAACCTGATCCTTTTCTGCCTGCGCGGCTCCGAGTTGGAAAAGGCGGCTCGGGCAAAGGGCCTGGTGGTTGCCTGTGAAGTGTTTGCCGACCGGGCCTTTAACCCTGATGGAACCCTGGTCTCCAGGAGTAAACCCAACGCCGTCATCAAAGATCCGGAAGTTGCTGCCAAACGGGCTGTGCGGATGGTTATCGAAGGCAAGGTTACGGCTATCAATGGTGAAGACATCGAAGTCGAGGCCGATACCATGTGTGTGCATGGGGATAACCCCGCAGCCATCGCCCTGGTCGAGACCATCCGGGAGGAGTTCAAGAAGGCCGGGATCGAGGTCCGTCCGGTACATACTTTCCTGGAAGGGGTCGAGAACCGTACCACCAGGAAGGTAACCTAAGGGCTGCATGGGACCACCGTGGATGTAAAGCCGTCTAGGGGGAGCAAGCCATGGCTCAAGAACCGAAGATCGCGGTGGCGGGAGACCGGGCGGTATTGGTGGAGTTTCCCGGTGGGGTTAGCCCCCAAACCAACCGGCAGGTCAGGGGCATGGCCCGGGCCCTGGAAGAGAACCCGTTTCCCGGCCTCCTTGAAGTTCTTCCTTCCTACCGGTCTCTTCTGGTTGTTTACGATCCATTGGCCATTGACCTCAAAACACTGAACCAGAAGCTGACCGAGAGGGCTGTGGCCATCGAGACCACTGAACTACCACCCCACAGAACGGTAGAGATACCTACCGTCTACGGGGGCGAGTTCGGACCAGACCTGTTGGATGTGGCCGAATACAACAACCTCACTCCTGCCGAGGTGGTAAAGATCCACTCCCGGCAAACATACCTGGTGTACTGCCTCGGGTTCGCCCCGGGTTTTCCCTTCCTGGGTGGCATGTCCCCCCGGATTGCAATGCCCAGGCTGGACAACCCCCGGCGCAAGGTGCCGGCAGGCTCGGTAGGGATTGGTGGGCACCAAACTGGTATCTACCCCTTGGAAACACCCGGAGGATGGCGGCTCATCGGACGGACCCCGGTACACCTGTACCTGCCGCAGGAGGACCCGCCGGTTCTTCTCCAGGCCGGTGACCACCTCCGCTTTGTTCCTGTTTCCCAGGAGGAGTACTACCGCATTTCGAGGGCCGTGGCGGCGGGCAGGTACCGGGTTAAGATTACTACCTTTATCCCTGGTACGAAAATGTCCCGACGCCGGCCTTCCTTGGCGGCGTCACGCTCACCGTAATAGTTGTAATGAACCTCGGCGACTCCGGGCCGCAGCCACAAACTCGCGGTGGCTGTGCCTGGTCCTCCGCCGCCTGCGGTTCTTGAACTCGTTCGCTGACCGCCGCTCAGGAAGGCCGCGCCTACCCGTTCGTTGGCACCCCTGGTGTAGACAGCAACAGCTGGCTTGCTCCTGATTTTCATCCCTCCGTGGTGCGCTGATTGAGAGGCGGCATGGAGCACTATTACGTTTTCATCTTTCAACTCCGGTCCTTACCCTATTATTATTACAAAGAGGGCTGAGGAGAGGGTAGGAGAGAGGGTAGAGGAAAGGGGGTTGGCTGGCTGATGGGGAAGCCGGTCTTCCGGGTTATTTCCCCGGGCCTTCTGACTACGGTACAAGACCTGGGCCGGCCGGGCCTGCAGCGCTTTGGGGTTTCCGAGAACGGGGCCATGGACACCTATTCCTTACGCTGTGCCAACGTCCTGGTGGGGAATGAGGACGGGGCAGCCGGCCTGGAAATCACGCTGCAAGGGCCAGTCCTTGAGGCGGCAGGGCGTACTGTCGTTGCTGTTACCGGGGCCGACCTTTCCCCGCGCTTGAACGGGAAGCCTGTCCCCATGTGGGAGGCGGTTATGGTGGAGACTGGTGATACCCTCAGCTTTGGCGGGGCCCGGGCCGGAAGCCGGGCCTACCTGGCTGTAGCCGGCGGGTTTGACGTACCCGTGGTTCTGGGAAGCCGTTCCACCGACCTCAAGGTCGGGTTCGGAGGTCTTGAGGGAAGGCCCTTGAGAAAAGGGGATCTCTTGGAATCATGTCCTTCCCCGGTGCAGGTGGAGACCTTGGTTGGAAGGAGCCTGCCTCCGTCGGTCCGCCCGGATATCACCTTTTACCCCGAAATCAGGGTCGTGCTCGGGCCCCAGGATGGGTATTTTACCAAGGCCGGGATCGAGACCTTTTTGAATTCCACCTATGTCGTAGCGCCCGAGTGGGACCGCATGGCCTTGCGCCTGGAAGGGCCGGTGGTGGAACACCGGGAAGGGGCGGACATTATTTCGGAGGGAATCCCCGTGGGCTCCGTCCAGGTCCCAAAGGACGGGCACCCAATAATCCTGATGGCTGCCCGGCAAACCATTGGGGGCTACACCAAAATTGCCGTTGTGGCCACCGTGGACCTGGGCCGGGTAGCCCAGCTGAGACCAGGGGACCAGGTGCGCTTCCAGCCGGTAGAAGTGGACAGCGCCCAGGAGCTGCTCCGGGAGCAGGAGGAGAGGTTCCGGGCAGCGGTTACGGCCCTGGCCGCCCGTGCACGGGGCAGCGATAGTGGGCACGCAGGGAAAGCTGGTACTCTCCGGTTCAGAATGAAGGTAAAAGGGAGGGCCTATGATATTAGCGTAGAAGAGATCTAGCCGGCAAGCACCATCCCATGCGCCAGGTTTGTTCCTCCACTTGCCTTGTTGTGCCTCGGTCCCTTGGACCTGCAGCACAACCGGTCTTGTTCGGGTGCAGCCTGGGATGCAATTTTTGCGGAATAATGGGTTCCAATTTTCATACCTTGTTTCTTTCTACGGGACATGGGGACTACACCTAAAACATATCTTTTTTGGTTAGGATGTAAACGATGACACCTGAGATTAGGGCTGTCACAACCAGGGTTCCCGCAAAGGCGAAGGGAGAATTCTGAAAGGGGAGCGCCACATTCATCCCGTAATAACTCGCCACAATGGTGGGTATGGACAAGACGATAGTTACCGAGGTCAGAAACTTCATAATGACGTTGAGGTTATTGGAGATCACAGATGCAAAAGCATCCATGGTACCACTGAGAACCCTGGTATAGATTTCCCCCATTTCGATGGCCTGCCTGTTTTCTGTAATGACGTCTTCAAGCAAATCTTCATCTTCTTCGTACATTTTGATCAGGCGAGGATCATCGGGGTCTAGAGATTCCAAATTAAGCTGGGATTTGAGCAGTTTTTCCATGACGATCTCATTGGATCTAAGGGAGGTGGTGAAGTAAACAAGGCTTTTTTGAAGTTCGAGCAACCTTATTAGTTGTTTATTTTGGGTTGCTTGATGGAGCTTGCGTTCAACTTCATCACTCTTTCTGTCAATTTCCCTCAGGTATTTCAGGTATAAGGCTGCTGTTTGGAACAAAACTTGGAGCAAAAAACGTGTCTTCTTAAAGGTATAAACGATGGTGGGCCTGACCGTCCTGGGAGCGGTCGAGGTAAACCCTTCCAGAAGGGCATTGTTTTCAAGACAAACCGTGATAAAAAGGTCTTTCTGGATGATGATGCCCAGCGGGAGGGTATCATAAAAATCTCCCCTTACAACGGGAATCTTGATAATGATCAAGACGTAATCGGGCTCAGTCTCAATTCGAGAAATTTCTTCTTCATCCAATGGGTAGCGCAGGAGCTCTATCGGTACTCCGGTTTTTTCGTGGACTAGTTGCAATTCTTCTTCAGAAGGGTTGACCAGGTTGATCCAGCTTCCTTTTTCACCGATGACATCGATAGAAACGAGTTGGTCTTGTTCTGTCTTGAATACCCTGAGCACTGGACGTCACCTCCAATATAGTATAACATAGCCTGTTCTGCAGTATCCACTTGGTCGGTCTCCAAACCATCACAAAAAGAGCGGCATTTCCGCTTACTCAATATGGATTCGACGGGTCAAGTAATCAAAAACCCCGCTCGACTCCAGGCAGGAGCGCTCTGGAAAGTAACCGGAAATGCCTTCGAGGTACTTAAAAAAGTTGATGTAAACTTGCTGTAGAAATAGACATTTCTCTATACGTGAAACAAACTCCTGCAAGAAAACTGTTAAGTTTACCAGGTTAAAAACAACCGGTCTCTGATCTTTTGGGCCGGTGTCCGGGAGGGACAAGAAATGACGAACACCCTGTATTTTAGGCTCTTGGAGGAGATCCAGAAAATCAAGATTGTTAGTACCCACGAACACATCATGAGCCGGGATGAAGTAAGGCAGGAACCATTACACCTGTTCCGGGTTTTCGAGAATTCTTACGCTCGGTTGGATTTCATTACCGCCGGGATGCCTCCAGAGGCCTGGCAAAAAAGTGACCCGCAAGAGGTATGGGAGGTATTCAGGAAGTACCAGGCCCAGGCGAGTTTAACCTGTTTTACACGAAACATCATCCGTGCCCTGCAGGACCTTTATGGACTGGAAGAGGATTGTATTACCGAGGAGAACTGGCCGGAACTTTCAGAGAAGGTACGCCAGGCGTACGACCGGGAAGACTGGTACCACTACGTCCTTACCGAGCGGGCCAATTTCGAGGTTGCTTTTCTCGATACTTTTTGGAGCGTGGAAAAGTTCACCTTTGACCCGGAGCTTTTCCTCCCGGTTTTGCGTACCAACCCTCTGATCCTGGGGCGGGGGTTTGTCTCTCGGTACCCAAGGGGTAAAGTTGTCCATACAACGGTTGAGAAGTTGGCTGGAACGTGGGGGGTCGAGCTGGATGAATTCCAGGATTACCTGGGCCTGGTCGAGATGGCCATCAGCCGGTATAAAGATGCCGGGGCCCCGGCGGTAAAGATTGCTGTGGCCTACGAGCGTTCCCTGGTCTTTGACCGGGTGTCGCGGGATGAAGCGGCTCGTCTATACGGGAAAGGCCCTGGTGCCCTGACCGCGGAAGAAGAAAAGAAACTCCAGGATTTTATGGCCCATTACATTATCCAGAAGGCTACCGAAGCAGGGCTTCCAGTTCAGATCCATACCGGAATTCTGGCGCGAAACGCCAACGTTCTGGCCAACAGCAACCCGGAAAACCTCAACAACCTCTTTTTGGATTACCCGGAGACGAGGTTTATCTTGCTGCATTTTGCTTTCCCCTATATCGGACAGGTCTTCTCCCTGGCTAAGATGTTCCCCAATGTCTACCTCGATTTTTGCTGGGTACCGATGCTTTCCCGCTCTGCCGCCGCACGGGCCCTGGAGGAGTTCTTCGACCTGGTCCCTTATCATAAGCTGGTGTGGGGTGGGGATGCCTACCGGGTGGAAGAAGCCTACGCCGGGGCCTGTTTGGCCCGGGAGGTGATGGCGTCGGTCCTGGCCGGCCGGGTAGAGCGGGGCGATCTGGACGAGGAGATGGCCCTCACGGTCGCCCGGGCTATCCTCCGGGATAACGCCATGGAATTGTTTGGCATTTAAAGCTTGTTCTTTAAATGCTGCCGAAGACGTATAGTGTTTAAGTCTGATTCTGTTTATTCTGAAGCTCATGGCTGGGTACCTGGAAGAAAAACTTCAGCAGCTCGTGTATAATGCTATCCGGTTCTGTCCATAATGATTAACGAGGATCCTCATGGTGTCTGGTGCATCAGCACAAGGGATTGGCCGGGTTTATACCTGGTCAGTCCCTTTGCTTTTTTTATGTCCTTATCCGATTCTGCAACTGCAAATTTTTCAAAATTCCCCGAGCGGGCCGAATACCTCTTTTGACTGCGGCCACTGCCTAGGTGCTGTTGTCAATGGACAGTGAAAATGTCACCTTAAAAGTGCTTCATCCGGACAGAGAAAATGTCACCTCTAAAATACCACCCTTTCTCAGCCCGCTTATCGGGTGACAATATCACAGGCCAACGCACGCTGCCTAGGTGCTGTTTGACAAACGGAGGGTACTATCCTATAATATATTTGCCCAAATCTCGAACATATGTTTCCCAAAACATGCTTCGTCAGTGTTTCTCCAATAACTCGATTCTGAGAAGACAAATCACTGGGGTGAAGCGGGAATGATTGTTTATACCGGCCTTGCTTACCAAATGAAGAGACAAAAGAAAGGGCATCGGTCCAACCAAATAATTTATCATACCTCTTATCATACCTCCACTGCTTCCCAGGTGGCATTAATGATCTACCGTGAGTACACCCCCTGGGTGGAGCCGGTGGGCCCAGATAAAGAACGAGAAGGGGTAGGGGCAGGGGCTGTTTTTTTCGCTTTACCTGGTTCTGAGGTCGAACCTGTTTTGAGCCAGATCTACCGTTTTTTAAAGCCAAAAGGGGTTATGGTTTCCTTTGGGGTGGCAACCTCGAAACTTATGGCACGGGCAGCCTGGATGCTGTGGACTCAAGACGGGGTTCCTGCCCTGGTTCGTCCTTTCTGCCGGACCCTGGCTACCCGGGGCACCCTGCTTGGACTTTTGGTTCCAGAAGGAAAGGAAAAGCTGTTCCTGGACCCCCTGCCGGTGGATTTCCTCTGGCCCCTTGAAGCTCCTGTCCGGGAACGGCTCAAAAAGCTCGGGCTTTACACCATTGGTGCAGTAAGGAGGGTTCCGGAAAAGGCACTCCGCTCCCAACTGGGCCTCCAGGCTGAGCTGGTTCGCCAGTATAGCTGCGGGGTTGATCATCAGCATGTTAAAGCCTACCAGCCGGCCGAAATCAGGGCCCGGTACGAACTGGAATTTAGTACTGTCGAGCGAGCAGTTCTCGCCAAATACCTTGAAAATCTGGCTTGTCAACTAGAGCAAAAACTGTCCAGGCAAAACCAGAAAGCAGGCGGCATTACCCTGACCATGGAGCTGGACGGCGGTTCAAAAATAGAGCTGGTGCACCGTTTTTCTACAGATGCGCTTCAATCTCACCCAGAAAGCAGTTTGGCGGTGATCCTGGCTCGGATGTTGGAAAGAGAAAG
>SESX01000219.1 GCA_004367365.1 Candidatus Acetocimmeria pyornia | reverse complement strand
AGCAGTAAGTGTTCCTTATCCAGTACTAACAGCAAGGCCTCCAGCCGCCGGAGCATACGGTCGGTTCTCCATTCCTTGGCCAGTTCAACAGCCGCCCGGGGCAGGTTGCCCCGGTATTCTTCCAGTTTTCCCTCAAACCTTTCGAACAGGGTGAAGGCATCGGCCACTGCCCCGGCAAACCCCGCCAAGACCGTACCTTTATAAAGATGCCTGACCTTCCTGGCCTTGTGTTTCATGATCGTGGCAGACCCGAGGGTCACCTGGCCATCCCCGGCCATGGCCGATTGCCCCCGGTGCCGGACAGCCACAATTGTAGTGCCGGTAAACATTGACCACCCCTCCATCCTTTGACCTGTCCCAGTAATCACAAACCCCGTCTATACCACAACACGACTCCTAGGCTCTTGGGTGAGCGGCCTCGTAGACGGCTTTTAGTCTCTTTCTGGTTACGTGGGTATAAATCTGGGTCGTGGAAATACTGGCATGCCCCAGAAGTTCCTGGACAAAGCGAATCTCAGCCCCCGCCTCAAGAAGATGGGTGGCAAAGGAATGTCTGAGGGTGTGAGGACTAACCTGTTTCTCCCTGGCCAACCCTACCACGTGGCGCTCAAATACCGTGCGCACACCGCGCGAGGAAAGGCGTTTGCCCCACCTGTTCAAGAACAAGGCCTGCTCCCGGTGTGAAGGCAGGTCCCTTCTTCTTGCAAGGAGGGACGGGCGGGCCCGTTCCAGGTATCTCAAAGCCCAGCCCAGGGCATGCGAACCCACAGGCACGATCCTCTCCCTGGCACCTTTCCCCATCACCCGGACCAGGCCAGCACCGGTATCAAAATCCCCTAAATCAATCCCGACCAGCTCGCCAACACGGATCCCTGTGGCATAAAGAACTTCAAGGATGGCCCGGTTCCTCAAACCCAGGACCGTCGTGGTATCAGGACGCTCCAGGAGTAAAAGAATATCTTCGTAATGCAAAAAAAACGGAAGCTTCCGGTCGAGCCTGGGAGAATGGACCAGGGCAGCGGGGTTTTCAACCACCATCCCTTCCCGGCACAAGAAACGAAAAAAAGACCGGAGGGCCGATAGCTTCCTAGCCATGGTCCGCCGTGAAACGCCCTCACGCCGCAGGTGAGCTAGGTACCGCCGGATATCCAAGTGGCCGACCGCAGACGGTGGCACCTCGGGCGTGTCGGCTTCGGCACAAAGGAAAGCGAAAAACCCTCTCAAATCTGATTGATAACTCGCCACCGTCCGTGGTGATGCATTTTTTTCCACCGCCAGGTGCGAAAAAAAGAGCCTGAGCGCCTGTACCGTTTCCTTTCCTCCTGTTCTTTGTAGACTACCAGGGCTGGGAACCTGTACCATGCCAATCAACCTCAATTAATGGTATCACAAGTGAATTGATTCCGCAAGGGTTACTTTCAAAATCTTCCAAAAAAATTCACCCACCCACTTCGGTCAAGAACACTTCCAGGCTTTTTAGCGCCCGCCGGGCGATCCTTTCCTTTCTCTCTTTTTTGTTCATGACTTTCTGCCTCATGGGTGGCAACAACCCGAAGGTGATGTTCATGGGCTGAAAGGACTCCGCCACCGCTGTCTCCAGGTAACGGCACAAGGCCCCGATGGCAGTCTCAGCTGGAAATACCAGTGGCTGCTTCCCTTTTCGCCAACGCGCCGCATTTATCCCGGCCACCAGCCCGGTGGCAGCCGACTCCACGTAACCCTCGACACCGGTGATCTGCCCGGCAAAAAACCGGTCTTCCCGTTTTCTGGTTTGAAGCGTGGCCTTCAAGACCACCGGCGCCTTGATAAAGGTGTTCAGGTGCATAACCCCAAACCGGGCGAACTCGGCTTTCTCCAGCCCGGGGACCAACCGGAAAACCCGTTTCTGTTCACCCCATTTGAGGTTGGTCTGAAACCCCACCAGGTTATACAACCTTCCCTCCCTGTCGTCACGTCTCAGTTGAACTACCGCGTAAGGTTGTTTCCCAGTAGCCGGGTCAACCAGCCCTACCGGCTTCATGGGCCCAAAGCGAAGTGTGTCTTCCCCCCGCCTGGCCATTTCCTCTACCGGTAGACACCCCTCAAAAAAACAGCCGGACTCGAATTCATGTCCCTCGTGGACTTCAGCCCTGACTAGCTCCAACCAGAACCTTCGGTACTCCTCTTGATCCAGTGGACAGTTAAGGTAGTCCTGGCCTCCTTTTCCGTACCTGGAACCCGGGAAAACCACTTCCCTGTTGATGGATTCGCTGGTAACAATCGGTGCCACGGCATCTAAGAAGGAAAGGTATTCCTCCCCCAAGAAACCCTGGATTTCCCCGGCCAGGGCGGGTGATGTTAAGGGACCAGTCGCAATGACCACCGGCACCTCTGACGGAATCCAGGTGGCCTCTTTGCGCTCGAGTTCAATCCCGGGGTGAGCCTGGATTTTTTCCGTTACCAGGGCGGAAAACCTCTCCCGGTCAACGGCCAGCGCCCCTCCAGCCGGAATCCGGGTGGCATCGGCACACTGAATAATTAGGGAGTTCAACCGCCGCATTTCCTCTTTCAACAATCCCACCGCGTTGGTTAAGGAGGCTGCCCGGAGGGAATTGCTGCAAACCAACTCGGCCAGCTTTCCGGTACGGTGGGCAGGGGTTAACTTCTGCGGCCTCATCTCAAAAAGCACGACCTTCAGACCCCGCTCGGCAGCCTGCCAGGCTGCTTCAGAACCTGCCAGTCCCCCGCCGATAACCACCAGGTCATAAGCCACTTCTCTCACCTCCGACCCATGCCGAAAGCTCACCTCCCGGCCCGGGCCTGTCTACCACCTCAATGCCGCACTTCGATTCAAAAAGCCAAGGACTGGGCGCCAGCCCGCGGCCTGATCTATGGTATCAAACCTGCTCCGAAGGAGTCTCGGAGTACCCGCATCCCTGTCTTGAGCACTGGTAATACGTACCCTTTTCCCGGGAACGTTTCTGAACCATAAAGGCACCACACTCGGGACATGTCTTCTTCAATGGTTTATTGAAGCTGACAAAATTGCATTCAGGGTAGTTGCTACACCCGTAAAACTTCCGGCCCTTCTTGCTCCGGCGTCCGACAATTTCCCCTCCGCACTCCGGGCACTTTACCCCAGTTTTTTCCAATAAAGGCTTGGTATTCTTACACTCGGGGTACCCGGGACAAGCCAGAAATTTACCGTACCGCCCATACTTGATGACCATCTTCCGCCCACACTTCTCACACGTGACGTCTGTTTCCTCCTCTGGGACCCGCACCCGTCCCAGCTTCTCTTCAGCCCTCTTGAGGGTTTCCTCGAAGGGTCCGTAAAAGTCAGCCAGCACCTTCCGCCAGTAGGTTTCCCCTTCCTCGATCTGGTCAAGTTCAGCCTCCATCCGGGCCGTAAATTCCACGTCGATGATTCTAGGAAAATTCTCCTTCAAGAGCTGAATCACGAGCTTTCCCAGTTCAGTGGGAACAAAATGCCGGTCTTCCTTGAGTACATAACCGCGTTGTTGAATCGTAGAAATGATGGGGGCATAAGTGCTGGGACGGCCAATCCCTTTTTCTTCAAGGGTGCGAACCAGCATCGCCTCGGTGTACCTGGGAGGGGGTTG
>SESX01000218.1 GCA_004367365.1 Candidatus Acetocimmeria pyornia | reverse complement strand
CTGGTTGTACTACATATGTTGTGGTATAATCACTACAAAGTCCGGGTATTACCGGTAAGGCTCCAGTTGGAAACAGGGCAGTTTGGGCAACTTTTCGCTCGCTTGAGGGGGTAAATGCTTTGGACGAGTTAGGGGAGATCAGGGTTCTCCTAGTTGAAGACCATACTTTGGTCCGCGAAGGTATCATCAGCCTGTTGGCTAGCGACCCGACCATAAAAGTGGTGGGGCAGGCGGAAGATGGGCAAGAGGGGGTAGAGAAGGCTCTAGAGCTCCGTCCCGATGTGGTCTTGATGGATATCTCCCTGCCGAAAATGAGTGGGCTGGACGCCACGGCGCGAATAAAGGGGGAGGCGCCCGAGATCAAGGTGCTTGTGATCAGTATGTACGACAATGACGAGTACGTGATCCAGGTATTGAAATACGGTGCCTCGGGCTACGTGCTGAAAAAAGCCATGGCCCAGGAATTGATCAGTGCCATCAAGACCATCTGTGATGGGGATACTTACTTGTATCCTCCCATTGCCACCAAACTTGTCAACCAAGTGATTCGTTCCAAGGGTCGGACCGGGGCTGTGGAACAAGACCCGCTCAGCGAAAGGGAGAATGAGATTCTCCAGTATGTAGCTAAAGGCCTTACCAACAAGGAAATTGCCAGTCTCCTCAACCTCAGCTATCGAACTGTCCAGACCCACCGGGCCAATATCATGAAGAAACTTGACATACACTCTACCGTCGAGTTGGTCAAGTATGCAATTAAGAAGGGTTTGGTAAAGGTGGAAACGGTAGAAAACAAGGAGGTAACTTAAAGAGGATGGACCAGGGTGCTCTAATCTTTATGTTGTATTGACAAATACAGAAAAGTATGTATAATATAGGCAAGTTCTCGACGGGAAGGCCAGGTGGATAGAGAGCAGGTCCGGGGGTGGTGGGGTGCGTTTTTGGGGACCTACCAGGGTGGATATCGAGGAGAACATCTTGAAGGTTACTGCTTGCGTGACCTCGGTGTTAATAGGAGCCGGTGTGGTGCTTTGCCTGACCCTCTTCTATGTTTCTGAGGGAGCCCACTTGCTCCTCCTTGGGGGAGGTGTAGGAGCGACCGGATGGTTGTTGTCCAGAGTTGGACCGGCTTTGGGGAGCTACCATGAGATCAGATGTTCTAGTTGTATGACTGAGCACCAGGTGGCGGGTTGGGTCGGGCGATTTTCCTGCAGCCACTGCGGGGAAAACCTATTCGGCTACGGTTTTTGGCGTAATGGTGCCCGCAAGTTAGATTTCAGCATGAAGGAGCAGTGGGTCCAGGTAGCGAAGGAGCACCGGGACTTGGCGAAATCCCTCCGCCGGAGAAAAGAGAACGTTCAGTAAGAGGTGCGCTCCGCATAATTATTGTTGAACTGTACCCCTCGTGTCCACGAGCAGCCTCTTTAAATGTGTGTGGTGACAGAGTCCGGAGGAAAGGTGCCGAGCAGGTACCCACCGGGTTTTTTACTGCTGGGCCGAATTAGGTTTTCTTGACAAAACCAGGGCCGGTACTTATAATTAATGACGTTGATTGGAGGAGACGCAGTCTTGAAAATTGACGTCTCGGACCTCATGGAAGAACCCGGAGACGAGCTCCATGGAGAGTATGTTGTTAACACTGATTCTATGGGGCTGAGCTCAGGAACGGCAGCCTTTGTTGAACCGGCGTTGATTAAGGTTCATGCTGTCAATACCGGAGACGGTCTCCTTTTTTCAATTCAGGTCAAGACCCGGGTCGCGATGGTGTGCAGCCGCTGCCTGGAAAGATTTGAGGTTTCCCTGGAGGTTGACTTTGACGAACTCTTCCGGAGCGGCTCCCGGCCGCAGCCGGAGAAGAACGAACATGAAGTACAGGAAGGCGAGGAGCGCATCAGTTACTTCACCGGTCGTGAGGTTGACCTGTTACCCGTGGTCCGGGAGAATCTGACCCTGGCGCTGCCAATGAAACCACTCTGCCGGGAAGAGTGTGCGGGGTTGTGTCTCCTTTGCGGGCGGCGGCTCGAGGAAGCGGCCTGTGACTGCCAGGTGGATGACATTGACCCCAGGTGGGCAGACTTGATGAAACTGCTCTGAGAGGCACTAGAACCCTGAAGACGAACGGTCAGACCGGTTTGGAGAGGAGGTACAGACCTTGGCTGTTCCGAAAAGAAGACATTCGAAATCCCGTCGCGACAAGAGGCGGGCCAACTGGAAACTCACGTCTCCCAACCTGGTAGAGTGCCCGGAGTGTCATACGGCGAAACTACCCCACCGTGTTTGCTCGGAATGTGGGTACTACCGTGGTCGAGAGGTCGTTCAGAGCGAGTAATTAATTTAATGACCGGTTTTCCACCGGCGGGGACCAGATGTTGGTACCCCGCCGTTATTTATTTTATTTTATTTTATTTTAGTTCTCACCCTCCTTCGGCCTGTTTACCGGAGGAAAAACGAATTGACACCCAGGTGCTCAGTGTTATGTTAAACAGCTTAAGCCAAAATTGGTTGTTGCAGGTAGGGGTACCGTCTGTTATAATTGTGACCAGGTATTATTACGAGCTATAGATAAGGGCTGTGTCAGATAGTATGCCAGTTCTGCCTATAAGCTCTGCGACAGCATGGATGAGGGTAAACTCACACCACCACAACCTTCCTGGGGGCAGGTCCATGAGCCGAAGGTTTTCCAGAGAGTTACGGCAGGAGCTGCTGAGAACAGAAATTCGCGAAAATCCTTTCTTGACGGACGAAGAACTGGCGGAAAGGTTCCATGTTTCCGTACAGACCATCCGTCTCGACCGTTTGGCCTTGGGGATCCCGGAGGTCCGGGAGCGGACCAAGGAAGTGGCGGAGCGGGTTTACGGGCTGGTTAAGTCCTTGGGAAGCAAGGAGATCGTGGGTGAACTGGTTGACATAGAACTCGGCAAGAGCGGCCTTTCCATCATGGAGACCACGTCAGACATGGTATTTGAGAAAACCAGGATTGTCCGTGGGCATTACATTTTTGCCCAGGCCGATTCACTGGCCATTGCCCTGGTGGATGCCGACGTGGTTCTCACTGGGCTGGCCAACATCAAGTTCAAGCGTCCGGTACGGGTTGGCGAGAGGCTGGTGGCGCGGGCGGAAGTAATCAGGCGCAGGAGAAACCAGCACGTGGTCTTGGTGGTAACCCGGGTGAAGGGTGAACCAGTTTTCCGGGGTAAATTCGTGGTTTTTGCCGTGGATGGTTCCGAAACCGGAGGAAGGGGGCAGGAGCCAGGTGAGGATCGCGGTTGACGCCATGGGCGGCGACCATGCACCTGACGAGGTTGTTCTTGGAGCGGTGGCTGCTCTCGAGGAGATGGATGATATTGAAGTCTGCCTGGTGGGACAACGGGAGGAAATAGAACCCCGGCTACCCGATCAGGGGCGGCTGGCACGGCTTTCCATCGTGGAGGCCCAAGAGGTAATCTCCTCCGATGAAGAACCGGTGAAGGCGGTTCGGCAGAAGGGGAATTCCTCGATGATGGTTGGGCTCCGACTGGTGAGAGAGAAGCAGGTGGATGCCCTGGTGTCGGCCGGTAACACCGGTGCCTTGATGGCCGGAGCCTTGTTAACCCTGGGCCGGCTCGAGGGGATTCAGCGCCCGGCCTTAGGG
>SESX01000217.1 GCA_004367365.1 Candidatus Acetocimmeria pyornia | reverse complement strand
GGGTTTCGGAGAGACGGGGAAGCCCCCTGCGTCCGTTTGCAGCCTACCTATGAGGGATTGAAACCCAAACGAGGCCGTAGTGATGGATCTGTAGCATATTCGTTTGCAGCCTACCTATGAGGGATTGAAACCCGGTCTTACAATCATCTTCAAGAAGACTAACGCCCCGTTTGCAGCCTACCTATGAGGGATTGAAACAACAAGAGTATGCTGCTCGTCGGCCCGGTGGTGTGGGTTTGCAGCCTACCTATGAGGGATTGAAACTAATTGAACTGCAAAATGCCCGGCCCGAGTTTTGGGTTTGCAGCCTACCTATGAGGGATTGAAACAAACTGCACGTTCTTCTTCATAACTGAGTGCACTGGTTTGCAGCCTACCTATGAGGGATTGAAACAGGCAATCACCCGCAAGATACACGAAATCTTTGACCGTTTGCAGCCTACCTATGAGGGATTGAAACTCACAACTGAGACTATTCAAGGATACCTTACACAATGTTTGCAGCCTACCTATGAGGGATTGAAACCGTCCGTCATCCTGGAGGCCCAGTCCGTGGGTTTCGAGTTTGCAGCCTACCTATGAGGGATTGAAACAGGCCCTGGTATGCCGCTTGAAATGCATCCGGTAAAACCGTTTGCAGCCTACCTATGAGGGATTGAAACTGTGATGAGAGAGTGATACTATGCCGAGACGTTTACCAAGTTTGCAGCCTACCTATGAGGGATTGAAACGCTTCAACAACGCGGCTGATGCCGATGTGATCCGCGGTTTGCAGCCTACCTATGAGGGATTGAAACGCTTACTACCCGGGTGGAGATGTTCCGGTAGATGCGGTTTGCAGCCTACCTATGAGGGATTGAAACTGTTTGTAGCCTTGACCGCCAGCAAGCCTTCTTTAGCGTTTGCAGCCTACCTATGAGGGATTGAAACGCAAGAAAAGCTCTGAAGGCTCACAAGGATGAATTCGTTTGCAGCCTACCTATGAGGGATTGAAACTGTTTCAAGCACCGTTACCATTGACCAGCTTATTAAGTTTGCAGCCTACCTATGAGGGATTGAAACAATGTTACACCTGCGTCTATAGTCAAATTCCTATATAGTTTGCAGCCTACCTATGAGGGATTGAAACAAACGACCAGGTCCCATACCTGGTAAAGGAGGAGAAGTTTGCAGCCTACCTATGAGGGATTGAAACCGGATCAAAAGTTCCTGGCAAAAGACTTAGTCTTTGTTTGCAGCCTACCTATGAGGGATTGAAACCCGCCCTGGGGGTTCTGGTAGAGCAAACACATCATAGTTTGCAGCCTACCTATGAGGGATTGAAACCGAAGGAGAATCTGCTCCTTGCTCTCGCCGGTGCTTGTTTGCAGCCTACCTATGAGGGATTGAAACGAATTTGTTCCGCCATCGGCACCATTTTCAGCACCAGGTTTGCAGCCTACCTATGAGGGATTGAAACGAGCTCCTCCTTCCGCCAGTAGAGCATCGGCCAGGGTTTGCAGCCTACCTATGAGGGATTGAAACGGACATTATCCTGGCTGGCCGCCAGGAGGATTTGGGGTTTGCAGCCTACCTATGAGGGATTGAAACTTCCATTTTCCATCTCCACCGTTTCCGCCTTTAGCTCGCGTTTGCAGCCTACCTATGAGGGATTGAAACTGCTTTCTGCACCGGTTGCGGCGGCAGGGCGCTAAGTTTGCAGCCTACCTATGAGGGATTGAAACTGAGACTTTAACACCAGCCATTCGGGAGCTTGCCGACGTTTGCAGCCTACCTATGAGGGATTGAAACACCGCCTGATGAGGCAGCGTAAAAACTTAATTCTGGTTTGCAGCCTACCTATGAGGGATTGAAACTTGGACGGGGAGAAACTCGTTATAAACACGGCGTTCGGGTTTGCAGCCTACCTATGAGGGATTGAAACTGCTGACTCGCGGGCGGATTAGTAACTTCCTTGCAAGGTTTGCAGCCTACCTATGAGGGATTGAAACAGGAGTTCGACGTTAAGCGCGTGACGGTGATCTTTGACAAGTTTGCAGCCTACCTATGAGGGATTGAAACGGTTGCCGAAAAGCCACAGGCCGTCCCCGATATGGCCGTTTGCAGCCTACCTATGAGGGATTGAAACTACCTTTCAGCCGCCTTTCTGGCATGCTCCACCGCGTTTGCAGCCTACCTATGAGGGATTGAAACCGTTCGGCCTCACAAGCTGGGATTCGAGGGGATCCCGGTTTGCAGCCTACCTATGAGGGATTGAAACCTTTGTTGCATTGTAACGCTTCACCTCCCTAATAGGGTTTGCAGCCTACCTATGAGGGATTGAAACCTAATTTGATGCGCCTCGTTCGTCTCATCTAGTATCAGTTTGCAGCCTACCTATGAGGGATTGAAACGATACAGGAACCCGCCAAGCAAAAGGGGTATAACGGTTTGCAGCCTACCTATGAGGGATTGAAACCATGGTTGGGTGGGCTGGAGTTTCCGTTAGAATTTGGTTTGCAGCCTACCTATGAGGGATTGAAACCTGACTTAAAAGCTCTTCCGATCAACTTTGCGAAAGTTTGCAGCCTACCTATGAGGGATTGAAACAGTTTGGGAAAAGGAATCGGCAAATGGTGCTTGAGGGTTTGCAGCCTACCTATGAGGGATTGAAACGCCGAAGTGTATTTCCTGTCCCCACTTATAGACCTGTTTGCAGCCTACCTATGAGGGATTGAAACAGTTATTTGCTCGTAGGGTGGGCTTACCTGTTGTATGTTTGCAGCCTACCTATGAGGGATTGAAACGCGCACAACCGAGGGAATCAAAGACGTGTTTTTCAGGTTTGCAGCCTACCTATGAGGGATTGAAACCCGGCCTTGAGGCCCGAACCATACACCGGCTGCTGCGTTTGCAGCCTACCTATGAGGGATTGAAACGAAAGTACGGAAAGGACAGCGACGTGGTCCGGGTCCGTTTGCAGCCTACCTATGAGGGATTGAAACGGTAGTCCTCCACAGCCCCCTCCCCGGTTTTGGCCGGTTTGCAGCCTACCTATGAGGGATTGAAACTAATAACATAGGAAGTATAGGATAGTCAAGAAAAAGTTTGCAGCCTACCTATGAGGGATTGAAACGGTAACCTCGTCAGAGAGCATAGCCCCCACCAGCGCGGTTTGCAGCCTACCTATGAGGGATTGAAACAACCGTTTCCCGCAGTATCTGCATGTATGGATTCCCAGTTTGCAGCCTACCTATGAGGGATTGAAACGCATGGGGAAGTTATTGACGTAGAGCAGCACGGTATTCGTTTGCAGCCTACCTATGAGGGATTGAAACTAGCCCCGCTGTGCAGCCGTCCCTCTCTTGCGGTCGTTTGCAGCCTACCTATGAGGGATTGAAACATCCACCGGGCAAGGCCGATCTCAGCAAGGAGTTCACGTTTGCAGCCTACCTATGAGGGATTGAAACCACCGTCAAAGAGTGCCCCCATCGACCACTCGCCTAGTTTGCAGCCTACCTATGAGGGATTGAAACCTTTCATTCTTCTTCACGGAAAAGCGGAGACTCACTGTTTGCAGCCTACCTATGACCCAAGTTTGAGACCTGAACCTTGAAAAATCCCGAAAACTCAATGGTTTCCGGGCATACAAA
>SESX01000216.1 GCA_004367365.1 Candidatus Acetocimmeria pyornia | reverse complement strand
CTTCCGATCTTCTTGCCCATGCAGCTGCCCGGGGACAGGGAGGTTTCCCAAAGGGTGCGGGAACAGATGAAAGAACCAGGCCGGCTTGTCACCCTCGATAGCGGTGCCGGTACCCCTGAACGTGTCCTGGAGGCCCTGGCCGGAATTGACCTCTTGGTGGGGATGAGGCTGCATGCTTTGATTTTCGCGGCCATCGTCGGGGTGCCAATGGTGGGGTTGTGTTACGACCCGAAGGTCACCGCTTTCTTGCAGACACTGGGTCTCCCGGGGGCTGTAGCGCTGGATGGTTTTGAGCCTGAGGAACTCGTGGAAAGGGTGGTCCAAACCTGGGAAAATCGGAAGGCTCTCGTCCGGTCCATGGAGTCCGGGGTACGCGGAATGCGCCGGCGGGCCGAAGGTAACAACCGGGCCCTGGAGAGGGTGCTGGGGCGTGGTGGTGGGCTTGGGTAGGTCCCCACAGTGGAAATGCAAGGACACTAGGGGTAGACGGGGGTGAATCCTGGGCAGTGCGACCTGGGGACCATCTTGAAGGGAAAAAGCGGGTGGAAGTCCTGGGTATTCCGGTGGACGGGATAACCATGGAGGAGGCCGTGGCCACGGTCGAGGGGTACATAGAAGACGGAACACCACACCAGGTGGTGACGGTCAACCCTGAGATGTTGATGCTGGCCCGCAGGGACACCGGTTTTAGGGAGGCCCTGTTGAAGGCTGACCTGGTGGTTCCCGACGGGGTCGGTGTCGTCTGGGCTTCCAGGCATCTTGGCAACCCGGTTCCAGAACGGGTAGCTGGTTATGACCTGATGTTGAGCCTTCTAGAGGTATCTGCCCGACGGGGGTACCGGGTGTATTTCCTGGGAGCCAGGGGCGAGGTGGTAGAGGAGGCTGCCCGCTCGGCGAGGAACCTTTTCCCTGGCCTCCAGGTGGCCGGCTTTCACCACGGTTATTTCCCGGCAGGGGAGGAGGAAGGGGTTGTTGAAGGGGTGAGGTATTCCCAGCCTGACCTTCTCCTGGTGGGGATGGGATCGCCCAGGCAGGAGAAGTTCTTGGCCCGGAACCTCTCGCGCCTAGACGTACCCGTAGGGATAGGGGTAGGGGGAAGTTTTGATGTTCTGACGGGAAGAATACGGAGGGCCCCCCTTTGGATGCAAGAAGCGGGGTTGGAATGGTTTTACCGGTTGGTTCGAGAGCCGTACAGGCTGGGGCGGATGTTGGCCTTGCCCAGGTTTGCCTGGACCGTCCTCCGGGAAGGTAAGGGAAACGGGATTGACCGGGGTTAACAAGGGGTGACAAGAATGGAAGGAAATGATTACAGCGGGTTAAAGGAAAAAGCCAACATTATACGGCAGCACGTGATCCAGATGACAGCTGAGGCCGGGTCGGGACATCCAGGGGGTTCGCTGTCGGTGGTGGATATTCTTACGGCCCTCTATTTCCAGGTGATGATGGTCAGGCCGGAGGACCCCCGCTGGCCGGACCGTGACCGGTTTGTTCTTTCCAAGGGCCATGCGGCTCCGGCGTTATATGCCACCCTGGCGGAGCGGGGTTACTTCCCAGTGGACGAGCTCAAGACCTTGAGGAAGCTGGGCGGGCGTCTCCAGGGCCACCCGGACATGGGGAAGGTGCCTGGCGTGGAAGCCTCAACGGGGTCCCTGGGACAAGGGCTCTCCATGGCCGTCGGGATGGCATTGGCCGGTAGGCTGGATGGACGTGGCTTCCGTGTTTTTGCCCTCCTCGGGGACGGGGAGATCCAGGAAGGACAGGTCTGGGAAGCGGCCATGGCAGCCAGTCATTACGGCCTGGACAACCTGGTGGCCTTCCTCGACTACAACGGGCTCCAGATTGACGGACCTGTATCATCAGTGATGGCCCCAGAACCTGTCCGGGAGAAATGGGAGGCCTTCGGCTGGCACGTGGTGGAAATAGACGGGCATGACATTGGGCAGATCCTAGGGGCAGTGGAGACATCCTTGAAACAAAAGGGCTGTCCCTCCATGGTGGTGGCCCATACCACCAAGGGAAAGGGGGTCTCCTTCATGGAAAATGAAGTTGACTGGCACGGCAAGGCGCCGGACCGGGAACAGGCAGAAAAGGCACTTCGTGAACTCCGAGCCCTTTGAGGTCCCCGGCGGCCATACCCTTCTACATATGCCCATGAAGGTTTCTTGGAGCAGAGCAGCTAACAACCAGGACAGGTGGAAGTGAGAAATGGGAAGGCCTGGAGCCTGTTGGTTGAGAGGAGCTGGTTTAACATGAACTTGAGGATTGCCACCCGTGATGCCTACGGGGAGGCCCTGGTGGAAATCGGGAGCCAGAACGAGAAGATCGTGGTTCTTGACGCCGACCTTTCTAAATCGACCAAGACGTCTCGTTTTGCTGCTGTGTTTCCCGAACGTTTCTTCGACATGGGGATTGCAGAACAAAACATGATGGGGACGGCGGCTGGATTGGCTGCAGCCGGTAAAATCCCCTTTGCCAGCACCTTTGCCGTCTTTGCCACCTCGAGGGTCATGGACCAGGTCCGTAATTCCATTGCCTACCCGAAACTAAACGTCAAGATCGCTGCTACCCATGCTGGAATTACGGTGGGGGAGGACGGGGCTTCCCACCAGTCGGTGGAGGACCTCGCCCTGATGCGGGCGGTTCCAAACATGGCGGTGATTGTTCCGGCCGATGCGGTGGAGGCCCGGGCTGCAGTCCGATTTGCGGCCCAGTACCAGGGCCCCGTCTACCTTCGCCTTGGGCGCCCCAAGGTACCGGTGATCTTTGACGAAGGGTACCAGTTTAGCTTTGGCCGGCCTACGGTAGTCAAAGACGGGGGTGAAGTGGCGGTTTTTGCCACCGGGATCATGGTCGGTGTTGCCCTGGAGGCAGCCGGGATCCTGAAAGACCAGGGGGTAGATTGCCGGGTGCTCAATGTCTCGACCCTCAAGCCCGTGGACCCGGTCGCTCTTGTCGAGGGGGCGCGCGGGTGCCGGGCCGTGGTCAGTGCTGAGGAGCACAGTATTATTGGGGGGCTGGGAAGTTTGGTGGCCGAAGCCTTCGGGGAACACCGACCCCTTCCACTGCGCCGGGTGGGTATCCCTGATGTTTTCGGGCAGTCCGGTGCACCGGGCGAGTTGATGGAGTACTACGGGCTGACCCCGGAGGCTGTAGCCCGGGCCGCCCGGGAGGCTGTGGAGATGGCCGCGCGCCTTTAGCTCAGTCTGGTTTCAAGAAGGGTTTGGCGTGGATGCGGGGGAAAGGCAGGTAAGGCCGGTCTAGCTCCGGCATTTTCATTGGGGCCAGTGGAGCCCCTGGAGATGAAGAGCGCAGGCACCACCGGTAGTGTATGATAACCGGTGGTGTTTGTTTTACGGTGTGGTTCACGAGTGCGGCTCGCTCCCTTTGACACCTCAAAAATTGAAGGCCAGTAACCACGGGCAATCCAAGGGACGCAATGAAGGCGTGCCACTACACTATTTCATAGCGTGGAACAGTTAGATCTCGAAGACCTTTTCGCGGCCTTGAGACGGTTAAGGTCTTGAATAACCTGGCTGTAGTTGGCCTCGGCTCAACCCGGTTTAGCATTTGACGGAAGGACATCTCTAGGTACAGGCTAAAAAGGAGACCATGAGCACTACTACGAAAATACTGGTTCCACCCTGGATTTTCATCCTTCGTGGTGC
>SESX01000215.1 GCA_004367365.1 Candidatus Acetocimmeria pyornia | reverse complement strand
AACGAATCAACGAGTACGTCTCATGCAGGGTAACGAGGCTGTGGCCGAAGCGGCAATTGTGGCCGGGGTTAGATTTTTTGCCGGCTACCCCATTACCCCCGCCACCGAGATAGCCGAGACTCTGGCCAAGAGATTGCCGGAGGTTGGTGGCATCTTTCTCCAACTGGAAGATGAGATAGCCAGCATGGCTGCAGTAGTCGGCGCTTCCATGGGGGGCGTAAAAGCCATGACCGCTACCGGCGGTCCGGGCTTCACCCTGCAGCAAGAGAACCTCGGTTACGCCGCCATGGTGGAGATCCCCTGTGTCATCGTCAATGTCCAGAGAGGGGGTCCCAGCACAGGCCTTCCGACCCTACCCATGCAAGCGGACGTCATGCAGTCCCGCTGGGGGACCCACGGTGACCATCCTATAGTGGTTCTTTGTCCTTCCACGGTGCAGGAGTCATACTACTTGACCATTAAAGCCGTCAATATCTCGGAACTGCTCAGGACTCCAGTGATCCTGTTGTCAGACGCCGTGGTGGGACATTTAAGGGAGAAGATTACCCTCCCAGACCCGGCTGAAGTCGAGTTGATAGAGAGAAAAAAGGTTACAGTTTCACCAGGGGAATACAAACCCTACCGGCCTGATTCGGACGGGATTCCACCTTTTGCCCCTCGAGGTACCGGTTATCGCTTCCACGTCACGAGCAATGTTTACGATGAAGAAGGCTTTCCCGCCACTAGCAACCACCAGGTAGCGGATAGGCTTCTGAGGCGGCTGCACCAAAAGATCGAAAACTACCGGGATCAAATCACCTTTTACCGTTCCTCCTTCTTGGATGACGCGGAGGTTGCCGTCATCGCCTACGGTTGTACTGCTCGTTCCGCTCGGGAGGCGGTGGCCGTCGCCCGGGGCGAAGGGATAAAGGCCGGTATGGTTCAACTTCAGACCCTTTGGCCCTTCCCCCGCGAGATCGTGAAGGCGGTGGGAGATCAGGCAAAAACCCTCATTGTACCGGAGATGAACCTGGGGCAGCTGCTGGGTGAGGTGGAAAGGGCGACCAGGAAAGGGCGAGCGGATATCCTACCGCTGAATCGGGTTGACGGTAAGATGATTTCACCAGGCCAAATCCTCAAGATGATCAAAGGCGGCTCGGCAAGGGAGGTGGTCTAGTGGCCAGCGTGAGAGACTATTTGCGTCAAGACAAGCTTCCCCATATTTGGTGCGCCGGCTGTGGTGACGGGACGATCCTGGGTGCCATCATCCGGGCGGTGGATTCTTTAGGTCTAAAACGGGACAACGTAGTAATGGTAACCGGTATCGGTTGTTCGGCCCGTACCAATGCCATCGTGGACTTTAACACCTTTCAGACCACCCATGGTCGCGCCCTGGGGTTTGCTACCGGCTTCAAACTGGTGAGGCCGGAAATGACGGTTATCGTGGTCACTGGTGACGGAGACGGGGCAGGGATCGGCGGTAATCATCTCATCCATACGGCCCGGAGAAACATAGACATCACGACTATCCTGGTAAACAACGGCATCTACGGGATGACCGGGGGGCAGTATTCCCCCTTAACCCCCCTCGGCGCTTTGGGGACCACGGCTCCTTACGGGAATATCGAGCCACCCTTCGATACCTGTCGATTAGTCGAGGCCGCGGGTGCCACCTACGTGGGTAGAAGCACGGTCTATCACGTCAAGCTTATGGAAGAACTTATTAGAAACGCGTTAATGCACCGGGGTTTTAGTTTTGTAGAAGTAATGTCTCAGTGTCCGGTTGGTTACGGAAGGCGCAACAAAATGGGTTCTCCGGCGGATATGCTACGGTGGCAGAGGGACCATGCCGTAAACATCAAGGCTGTTCAAAGAATGTCACCAGAGGAACTTGAGGGCAAGTTCGTAATCGGAGAACTCTCGAGGCGAGAGGACCAGGAGGAATTTACCGAACGTTACCGGGGGCTTTTGCAGACGGTAGCCGGGCAAAAAGGGGGGTGAGGGCTTACGGTGAGAAGGGAGATCGTTTTCAGCGGGTACGGCGGCCAGGGGCTGGTCCTCGCCGGTATTATCCTGGCCGAGGCTGCGGTGGTTTACGAAGGTAAGAACGCCACCCATAATCAGTCGTACGGTCCGGAGGCTAGGGGTGGAGCGAGCAAATCGGAGGTTATCATCAGCGATCAAGAAATAAACTACCCCGAGATCGAGCACCCGGATATCTTCCTGGCCATGACCCAGGATGCCGCCAGCAAGGTGGGAAAACTAGTTAAGGAATCCGGGATCGCCATCATCGATCCGGAGTTTGTTCGTGAACTTGCTCCTTTGGCGCATGTCAAAACCCTTTACGCAATCCCCCTTACTCAAATTGCCAGGGAAGAGACCGGGAGGACGATAACGGCAAATATCGTTGCCTTAGGTGTCCTTACAGTCTTGACTGGGATAGTAGACAGGGAGGCGATTGAGGAGGCTGTCCGGGGGCGGGTTCCCCCCCAGATGAGAGAGATGAATGAAAAGGCCCTGCGTGCTGGATTCACGGCGGCGAAACGTATCCTAGACGAGGTGAAGGGCGATGCGGTTTCTTGAGTACCAGGGAAAAGAGTTGTTCCGGTCGGCCGGGATTCCAGTACCACCGGGGCGGGTGGCCACCACTCCGGAGGAAAGCGAAAAGACCGCCCGGGAATTAGGCGGTCCGGTAGTTATCAAGGCCCAAGTACCGATCGGCGGGAGGGGTAAAGCTGGGGGCATTAGCTTGGCCGAGACAGCCGGGGAAGCGGCCCAGGCGGCCGCACGGCTCCTTGGTTCTATCCTCCGCGGGTATCCCGTTAAGGAGGTCTTGGTGGAAAAACGGGTAGAGATGGATCAGGAGCTGTACTTGGGCGTAACGATCGACGCCAAGTCCGGCAAGAGGGTTTTTATGGCATGTCAACAAGGTGGTATCGAGATTGAAGAGATCGTCAGCCGGTATCCTCATCAGCTTCATACCATCGAACTTTATCCAAGCCAAAAGCTCTATGAGCACCAGGCTAGAACCCTCTTCCGGCGGGCTGGGTACAGAGGCAAGGTGCTTACGCGCCTGGCGGATGTTGCTGTTAAGCTGTTCAATCTCAGTGTAAGATATGACCTCAAGACCTGTGAAATCAACCCCCTGGGGCTTACTGCTGAAGATAACGTTATCGCCGCCGACGCCAAAGTGGAAATGGATGACAACGCCCTTTACCGTCATCCTCAGTTCAGGGACCTGGTTGTGGAGGAGCTGGATCCCCTAGAGCGGGAAGCCAGGGGAATCGGAGTCACCTACGTTAGGCTGGACGGCGAGGTGGGCGTGGTGTCGAGCGGGGCAGGCCTGGGTATGACCACTATGGACCTGTTGGCCGACGTGGGCCTCAGGCCAGCCAACTTCCTGGAGACTGGCGGCGGGATTACCAAGGACCTAATGGCCAACGCTATCAGGCTTGTAGCCAAGCACGAGCAGGTGAACAGTATCATCATCAACCTTTACGGCGGTGTTAACCCCATGATCGAAGCTGCCCACGGCATTCGGGAGGCCAAGAGATCGTTACCGGAGAACATGCCCATCGTGGCTAAGGTCCTCGGTAACCAGCAGGAGGAGGCCTGGCGTCTTCTGGATGAGGCTGGAGTGGTGATGGTGAAGTCGCCGAGGACAGAGGATGCGGTCGAGGTTCTCAAAGAGCTGCTGGGGG
>SESX01000214.1 GCA_004367365.1 Candidatus Acetocimmeria pyornia | reverse complement strand
TAATGACATAATTGAGGTCTTGTTCATTGAGCCGACCATTTTTACGCAGGATTTCCAGCAACCGGTCAAAAAGGGAAGCTACCCGCCCCACCTCTTTTTCACTTCCGCTGATGACAACCTCGTTACCCCTGGGGATAATGTCAACCTCAAAGTTTTCCTCGATTTTCCGGAGGTGCTGGTCGAAAAGACCGCATATACTCAGGGCCTCGGCGTTATTCTTAAGAAGAACCCTTTTTTCCACCCGGGTCAACTTTCGTTCATACCCCCTAATAATCCCCCTATTGGCTTTTCTTGGGAACCCCTATTTCCTCTTCGGTTTCAATAGTTACCACAACACCGACCCCGGATTCATCGGCATCAAGAACCTCACTCTTAATCTCGAGTATACGGGCTTCGGTCGGGATCCGGCGCATAAGACGGTCTTTCACCGCCTTGATAGCGGTTTCCTGGGCCTCTTTATGGCTGAGGCGCTCTGCTTCAACCAGTACTTCAGAATATGTAACTATTTTAAGTTCGACAGGCACGTTTGTATTCCTCCAGCCAGGCAAACTTTTAACTTCTACCTTTTTTCGGTAATGGGCAAATGGTATCTCCTCGCGGCCCGTGATGGTCACTTCCCGGTCCTTAATCACAATCGAAACCCTCTTGAACTCATTCCCTGTTGGAATGGTAATTTCTTTCTCCAGGGAAACCCTTTCATAACCACGGTACCATACCCTGGCCTTTACTTCACCCCGCGCACCCACCATGGTCAAGCCAGAGGTTCCGGGATCCGGGGGCTGAACAACCGGGTCCCAGATAAGAACCTGCCCCGGGGTCACCATATCCCCTTCCTTAACCATGGCCACGCCGTGCAGAACCAGCACCTTGGTAACCAGACCAGGTTTGCCGGCAATGATTTCACGGGGCGGGGTGGTCTCAACAGGTGGGGAATGGGTTTTCTCGACGGCTTCAATGATCACCTTTGTCCCGTGGTACCTCAAACCTACCCAGGCGATCTCCGGCACCCGGTCCACGATCCCCTTTTCGATGGCCTCGGAACTTAGGCTCCACTTCGGCACACCAGGCCTGAGACCCAAACCAGCTGCAGCCTCCAAGATAACCCGGGGTTCCAGGCGCTCCAGGCCCTTGACCTCGATAAACCAGACGTACGACGTAAGCAAATAAAGGGCCGCAAAAAACAAAACAGCCCCCAGGAGCAACCCCTTGCGGCGCTTGAAACGGTACACGACAAAAGGCAAACCGTTCTTCTTTACGATCCGGACCCTGGAACGGGTTTGTCGGGCCACGGGGCGGAGTTTAGAAAAGCCACCCACCCTCATCCTCACCCGGAGCGCCTGGTTGGTACGTTTGATATCCCAGAACCAGATACCCTTTCGGATGGCCAGGTTTAGGAAGCGTTCCAGGGCTGGACCCTCGACCACAATCTCCAGGTACCCGGCCAGGTAGTGCCAAAGCCTGAGAAATACCATTTTCTCACTCCCTGGATCAATCCCACCCCTGGCTAGGTGCCTCAATTACCGTTGTTTTCACCCGCATCGTGAACTGCTCCCTACAGGTTCACCCGGATTCTGAGCAGTGCTCAATACCACCGTGCGGGGCGGCGACACCACTTACGCCGCAGGCCCGAGGGACCGAGGAATGAAAAGGCCAGCGGACGGGCAAACCGGGTGCGGGGGATAGCGGCATGTTCGGAGTAATAGTTGTCAAAAAAACAGTCCGGTTGTCTTCATGCCGGAACCGGCATCAAGCCGAAAACTGGACAGCCCCGATAAACCCGGTCACCGTAATCTCGTCTTCATAGATGATTCCAATCACCAGGTCCCTGCCCTGAATAGTCATCTGCCCGTTGTGGATCCCGATTACACACCGCTCGGGGCTGTACTCAATCACACCCCGATGGTTCTCCACGGTCACCTGTAAATTACCGATCATGGTAATCCTGGGAACATCCATCACGATTTCCCTGGGCAACTCGAAGAGTCCAGCCAACCTGTCCTTGAAAGTGCCACCCTTTATCTTCACCCGGGGCTGCCTCCTTCTCCTAAAGAATGATATGCCCCCTTCCACCCCCCTATTACGGGTCCCTTTCCAGGATAGCCAGTACCGCACTGCAGCCCTTCACCGCGGTCCCCGACCAAGATGACACGGCGAATCATAAACCGACCCTTGCGCGAGCAAGAATGCCATCTTTCCTCACTCTGCAGAGCCGTATTTCCGAAGATACTCGCGCGCCCCGCGTCGGTAATCTCCCAGATGCCCCGGGGAGAATCGGCCTTGAGTAATCCCTCTTTGACCATGGAGTGGCGTGCCCACTGGGCCGTATTGCGCCAGCGGGGTATATCCGGATCGCTGGCCAGCGGCAGGTAGCCTACATCTCTGAGCACAGGCTTTATCAGGCGGCCCGGCGTAATCAACTCCCGGCCTTTCCCATCACGCGGTTAATGTCTACACAAGTCTAATGCACGATGATGGAAAACATAGAGAAGGAACCTTCCCCTAGACCCGCCCACATATATATCCGCGTCCGTGCAGGCCGGATTGTCTTTCCTTAAGCCGATTAAGAATACTATATCTGCCTCCAAACCCTTGAAGGAGCGAATCGTGGCAAAGCGGATCGCATTGGGATGGTTATCGTGAAGCCCCGTCAGTGGCCATTCTTTGATTCTACTGGCTCCAGCAAGGGAGCTTTTCTCCTTCACATTTGGTGAAAGGATAAGGATCCGCTTTGGTTTGATACCCTGGCTTACCAGCCTCCCTACTTCCCTTTCAATGAGCCTCTTTTCTTCAGCGGGAGTCTCCCAAGGAAAATAACTCACAGGCAGGCCGCTTTGTAAGCGGGCTTTTAATTTCCCTTCCGTCAGGTAGGCAGCCATCCACTGGTTGATAGTCTCTGTGTTCCTCAAGTTAAGTGTCAGCCTGTGCTTGGATATGGCAAACTTCTTTAAGTAAGCTGTTTCCGCATTAAAGAGGTTTTGGTTGGGGTCCGCAAAAATGTAAAAGTCACCGTCTTCTTTTAACATGCTTTCCAGGCAGGTATACCAGAACTCTTTAAAGTCCTGGCCTTCATCGACGATAATGGAGTCGAATTTCTCCTCCTCGGGCAGCTGCATAAAGTAATCGAAAGCCAAGCTTGGCAGTGTCTCTGCAAAGAAGAGGTTCCTATCTCCGGTGCTTTCGGGGATTTCAAGGTGATACCCTTTTCCCTGTAAGACTCGCAGCAAGTAATCGTGGAAGTTTAGGCAGGTAATCTTTGTGGTGACTAGCTGTCGGAGGAGATAGCGGGACAGGTTCTTATTAAAGCAGGTCAAGAACACCCTTTTACCGCCAGCGGCCAACCTCCTGGCCTTCTCTACAGCAAGAAATGTCTTGCCGGTGCCGGCAGCTCCAAAGAAGATTTTCCGCTTGTCCAATTCGGTTTCTTCAAGAATCCGCTCCTGCTCTTCAGTCAGTACCCGCCGGGACATTTGGTTAAACATCTCGATCTGCTGCTCCAGATTCGCAAAAATCCGGAAAGAAGGGGCCAGTACTTTGTTAATCAAGAGTTCAACCGCTTCCCGATGGTAGCTTTTATCCCTGGTACCGAAGAGACGAAGAATTTTGTCCTCTAGATTTTCAAGATCGCCAAATAGGAAAATACTGTTCTTATCCAAATCTGAAGGCAGTAGGCCAAGGACCTGGTTACACTCTGG
>SESX01000213.1 GCA_004367365.1 Candidatus Acetocimmeria pyornia | reverse complement strand
CTTGGTAGAAGATAAAGGTTCTGCCCGTACCAGCTACGGTAGAGCCGTGATCCAGGCGAAAAAGGGTTTGGAGCCACCTGGTTCGAAGTGAAGTGGTTGCAGCATGGACCCTTCCGGGAGGTTCAGGGTCACAGGGATATCCAACCCTCCCACCCGGCAGCAGCACCTGCTGGTGATCCTTGCCGCTCCCGGCACCTGGGTGGTATAATGTTCCCGAATCGCACCGAAGGGAGAGAAACTTTGACGATGGCAGAAATCAAGCCTTTTTGGGGTGTACGTTACAGTACATCTTTATTCGAGGACCTTGGGTCCGTGCTGGCCCCTCCATACGATGTCATTGACCAGGAAGCCGAACTCCACCTGAGAAAGAAATCCAAGTATAACGTGGTTAACCTTATTCTCCCCCAGGACAGGAAACAGCCCGGGGACCGCTACCAGAATGCTGCCGACCTCTTCCAGAGGTGGCAGGAGAGCGGAATCCTGACCAGGGACCCGGAGCCCTCTGTTTATATTCTAGAACAAGAATTCACTTTACCCGGCCGCGGAAAAGTGGTCCGCCAGGGTATCATCTGTCTTTTGAAGCTGGAGGATTTCGACCGTGGAGTAGTTCTCCCCCATGAAAAAACCCTGTCCGCCCCCAAGGAAGACCGTTTGAGGCTTCTCCAGGCCTGCCGGGCCAATTTGAGCCAGGTCTTTGGGTTCTATAGTGACGAGACCGGTGCGATTCGGCAACTGCTAGGGCAGGACTCAGAACCGCTCTTTGAGACCAGCAGCCGGGAAGGGGTTATCCGGTTTTCTGCCCTTAAGGACGAGGCAAGACTCTGTCAACTTCAGGAACTGTTTTCCCACAAAAAGATTTATATTGCCGATGGTCACCACCGCTACGAAACAGCCCTGGCCTATGCCCGCCGGGTAAGAAATGGCCAGGAGCCGACAGGGGATTTGCCTTCAGATTATGTTTGTGTCTTCC
The DNA here is from genome assembly GCA_004367365.1 of Candidatus Acetocimmeria pyornia. Classification (GTDB taxonomy): domain Bacteria; phylum Bacillota; class Sulfobacillia; order UBA3575; family UBA3575; genus Acetocimmeria; species Acetocimmeria pyornia. Next base: position 2,723 of record SESX01000213.1, on the reverse strand, counting down.
TGGTGGCCATGGAAGATGAAGGTCTGGTCATCCTCCCCACCCACCGGCTGGTGAAAAAAAGTCCCAAAATCCCGGGTCCAGCCAGGCTCCTAAACAAACTATCAACCCATTTTGCACGGGAAGAACTGCCCCTTCCGGAAGACAGAGTCGACGAAAAGGTATCCCGGTTCTTCGATCCTTCCCACCCGTGTTTCCTCCTCTATGCAGGAAACAAGGTCATCCAGCGCCTGACTCTAAGGGAAACGGCCCAGGGCGCACTGGAAAGAATAAGCCCCGCCCTCCGGACCCTGGACGTGGTTCTTCTCCAAGAGCTGGTGCTGACTCCATTGTTGCAAATCGACCAGGAATCCATCAAGGCCGGGGCTCTCTCTTATACTCATACTGCCCGGGAAGCTGTAAACTGGGTCCGCAAAGGTCACGGGCCCTATGCCTTTATCCTCAGGCCCACCCCGATTGAGCACGTGGTGTCTGTGGCCGAAGACGGCAGTACCATGCCCCAGAAGTCCACCTATTTTTATCCCAAGATACCCAGTGGCTTGGTTTTCTACCGTATGGACCGGTGACCAGCCATCTACCAGCCTGCGGCCTGTGACCTCATGGACCGCATCAACTCCGTTCTACTGACCCCAGGCCGCCCCGGGTAGTTCTCAACCTTGCCAGTCATCCCGAGAACCATAGATTTCTGTCGGCAGACCCTTTGCTAACAGCCTGGTCAGAGCATTGCTCAAGCCAGCCGACGCGAATCCCTTGTCGCTACGACTTCTGTGGTTTCCTTTTCCAGGAAGGTTGCATCCTCTACTTCGAAAAGGGCGGAATCAAAATCTATGGTATGATTGTTGTTGGAAGAACCGCTCACGGTGAAATTCTCTTGGGGGCTGTTCACTTGCCGAAAGGTGCTCTCTTCCTGGTAGTACTATCAGCCTTTTTGCATGCCGCGTGGAATCTTGCCACCAAGAAAGTGGCTGGAGACCTTCGTGTGCTCTGGTTGGGACTCTGCTTCGCCTCCCTGGTGGCCCTACCAGCAGCAATCTATGTATCTTATTTAACGGGGTTCAAGACAAATGCGGTACCCTATATCCTGGGATCCGGCCTTCTCCACGCCTTGTACTTTATCTTTCTTGCGAAGGCTTACGAAAAAGGCGATCTTTCTACTGTCTATCCCCTGGCGCGCGGTACAGGGGTCTTGGGAACAGCCTTGTTAGCTCGCATCCTGCTCCACGAAACCATTTCCGCCTTGGGTTTTTTCGCAGTGGCCTCCGTTCTGATGGGGATTCTACTTATAATCACGCAAAGTACACCCAGAAACTGGGGCTCGCTCCGGTTTGCCCTGCTGGAGGGCTTGTCCATTATCGGTTACTCGCTTACCGATAAAGCCGGTATCAGCATCATCAACCCGATTATATATATTTGCCTTATGTTTTTGGTTACTGCTTTGCTGCTTGGACCTTGGGTTCTTTGCCACTACCATGAAAAAATGGTGGAAGCCTGGCAAAAACAGAAAAAGTCTGCGCTCGTGATCGGGTCAGGTTCACTGGGAACGTACTTGATGGTCCTGTATGCTTTTAGAATCAGTAACGTGAGTTACGTGGTGGCTGCCCGCGAGTTCTCGGTGGTAATTGGCACCTTACTGGGGGTCGCTGTTCTAAAGGAAAGGTTCACATTAACCAAGGGGGTGAGTATAACCGCCATCACACTGGGGCTGGTACTGATGAAAATGGCGTAAACGCCACTGTTCGTGACGGCCAACAGGAACCCTTAAACCGGCTCTCCGGCGCTAGTTCGCTGCCACCAACAGCCTGATGGCTTTTTTCCGCCCTTAGGTAGATGGAGACAACACGCCTACAAGGTTTCGCGAAGGGGGAATGGATGCGGAAGGTAATCCGGTCATGGGCGTCAAACAAGGCTTCAGTTATTCAGTTATAAGGATTAATGTTCCGATGTTCTTTCGCCCGATGACTGGTTAATTACCCCGGGAGCTACTAGCCGAGTTGAGCCGAAATGGTGGTTGATTGGCTCCTGATTGACTGATGGCTTAGCCGGAATAGCCACAGTCGTTGCGGGTCAAACCAACCGGTTCATCAGTAGAGTCAAGAAACTACGGAGGTGGGTCTTGATGTTTTTCAAGCATGAAGATGGAAAAATCATCAACCTGGCTGAAGGAGTTGAGATCAGGGTTGTTGGATCCGGAGGAAGTTTAATGCTCACTGAAGTAACTTTCCGGAAAAATGCTGCAGCCGCCACCCACAGCCACCCCCATGAGCAAATCAGCTATATCATCAAGGGTAGTCTTGAATTCACGGTGGCAGATGAAACGAAGGTAGTTAATGCAGGCGACTGTGTCTATATACCGGGAAATGCGAAACACGGCGCGCTAGCCCTTGAGGATTCAATGTTGGTAGACGTCTTCACACCCCAAAGGGATGACTTCAAAAAATAGGTATCCTGCACGCGCAAAAGAAAAACCCCGGGCGTTCTTCCCGGGTCCCACAAAATCTTTTGGTGCGAGAGGCGGGACTTGAACCCGCACGCTCTGGGAGCACACGGCCCTCAACCGTGCCTGTCTGCCAATTCCAGCACTCTCGCACCTGAAAACCTCTTTTTCAATTTCAGCAGTAAATATTATACCATAACTCGGCGCGGTGTCAACAACGGCAGGCCTGGGATAGTGTCAAGGCACTGTAGGAAATAGAAACGGCAAACTTGAAGAAAGCGTACACCGCAAC
>SESX01000212.1 GCA_004367365.1 Candidatus Acetocimmeria pyornia | reverse complement strand
GCTCTGTCACTGCCAGTAGTGGCCCCAAATGTATTAAAATAGAATTTCGATAATAAAATTAAAATAAATCTAAACCACAAGCTCTGAATATCATTTCCTATTCCAAGCCAGCCCATGGGAACAGCCTTCACATAATCGAGCTTCTGCCTACCCGGCCGTCCCATCGGGCTACAGCCCGTTCCCGTCGGGTCTGGCTCGGGGCAGGAGAGATGCCGGTGACCAGGAGGGATGGATAGATGTTCTACATGTCCCGCAAGGGTCTCTTCTATAAGGGGAAAGTCCACGCCTTTATCCACTGGATCCAAAACTGGACCGCCGAAGGTGGGACCTTAGCGGAGAAACTGGCCGCGCCCCCGGCTTCGAACCATCTCCGCAGCGGCTTCCCCGGCTGCGGAGGCAGCGAGAAAGAATTCCAGGTCTTCCTGGACAGTCCGCCCCATAGTGGTAACCCGGAGACCAAGACCGTCAAGCAGGTCTAATCCGGCCTGCCCGTCACCCTCGACCACAAGGTGAATCCCTTTGTCATGAAGAACCGACACCTGCCTTTTCACAAGTTCGCCTTTCGACCCGGTCAACCTGGGAAGGACCACCCGAGCCGGCTTCAGGGCCACTTCCGTCAACGAGGTCAGGGTGTGATGGCTGATGCCGCGGTGGCGCGGTCGTGGGTCAGCAAAACTCATGCGCACCACGGCCACCGGTTGACCGCCCAGAACCGCAGCCGTGTTGATGATTTCACCCTGCTCGATCCCGGTAAATCCGTACCTGGTCCCAGTGCCGACAATACCTGGACCCATGGCCACCACCACGCAAGCGGCGTCCAGTACTTCTTTGGCCGCGATCAAGGCCGTGTAGATGTTAACAGCTTCCAGGTCACCTCCGAAGGCATGCCCGGCGGTAACCACCGCCTCCACCAATCCCGTGTTCTTAAGGAGGGGAATGGTGCGGCTGAAGGCAGCCGGTAGGGCTGCCCCATCGGTCATCACGTACACCAGCCGGCATTGACCCGGGGCCCAGGCCTTGAAACCTGCCGCCACCGCGGCAACCTGTGAGTGCAGCTCCCCTACCACAACCGGCATCCCGTCGAGGGACCGAAACCCGTGGATCCGGTCCACATAACGCGGGTCTTCTTCCACCCCCTGGCACCGCACCTGGCAGGGCGTGTAACGGGCCTTCATCAGGTACCCGGACCCCTGCAGCGCCCTCTCATCACGGCCAAGGACGTGGATCACAAAGTGGTACCCCCCCGTACCCAGACCCAACCGGACGGCCGTGGTATTGAGAACCACCCGGTCACCAGGCCGCACTGGCCCAGTGAGTGGATCATAATTTACTGCTTTCTCAAGGCGGCCGCCGACCCACACCGACACTTCTGTCGCCCCAGGCCTCTGTCCGGTGATTTCCTTCACCACTCCCGCTTCCCTGGCCAGCAGCTTGGATCCCCTCCCTCGCCAAAGAGGAGTTTTCTTCAAGCACCAGGTGCTACTTCCTGCCCTACCCCTCCCGCCTCAGGAGGTGGCACCACAAAACATGAAAATCCAGCGCGGGACCAGTATTTTCGGACTAGCGCTCCCCACCGCCTTGCGGCGCGTCGGCAGCACGAAGCATGAAAAGAAAATTGGAAGCAGTATTTCGCAAAGGTTGCACGCCCGGGGTGCTCCGGAACGAGACCGGTTATGCCGCAGGCCCGGAGGGCCGAGGTTCATTACAACTATACGGGGACCGCGACGCAAGGCAAGGCCGGCGCCGCGGTCTCCACAGGTTTTCACGGTTTAGAGGCGTGGCGCGCTAAACCCTCTAAAGAACCCCTAGACATCCCTGGGAGTTTCTTAACCGTATCAATGGTGGCATCAATAAAGGCCCGGACCGTGTCGTCCAGAATCTGCACCCCGCCGACCACAAGACGGTTATCTCCGCGCCGGGATACCAGACCCAGAACAACCACGGCCACTTGCCCCCCGGCTACCGGTTCCTTGAAGGCCTTTTCCACCCCCAGCTGTCCAAACTCGGCGACGACAGGGTCCAGGGCGCGAAGAGCGGCCTCGGCCGCCAGCCAGGGTAGTTTCCCCTTGGAATTGGGACCTTCTGCAAACCCGCTGTACTCTACATCCGGGTTGCCCCTGTCACGCAGGGTAACCTCCACCCGCGTCTTGCCTGAGAGCAGCGTGTTGGTTATGCTGAGATGGTCGACATACGGGTCGAAGGAAGTCCCGGCCACAAGGTCATCCTTGAGTTGTGCCACACTGATTTTTTTGTGGTCTACGGATAATCCCCACTTGGCAGCCATGCAGCTCTCAATGTCACGGACAACCTGTTTAGGGTTTCGCTCCGGTCCGGAAAGTACATGCACTTCTTCTATTGCTCCCCAGTCGTTAACCACCAGGCGAACCGACTCTACACCTGTTAATCGGTTCAGGAAATTTTCGATCTCTCGGACATTTACCCTCTCCCGGTCGGTTTTCTCCTGTCCCTCGCCCAAACTATTTCCCCCCTTTGCAACCCGGCTAACTCAGCAAACTAAAACCCTTCTCTAAAGCCCTTTTATTAACCGGAATCAAATCATGTCGGTGCTCCGGGAGCACCTTTTTTAACGAGTCAACCACCGCCTCCAGCGAGACACAGCCTGTAGCTGCCACCAGGGTGCCGAGGGTCACCATGTTGGCTACCCGGCTGTTGCCGAGTTCATTGGCGATCTCGTTTGCCGGCACCAGCAAATCCCTGACATCACTGCGTCCGCTTCCTTTTTCCACCAGGGAACTGTTGATGATGATGACACCCCCCTGAACCACAGCCGGTCCGAACTTCTCCAGCGAAGGACGATTCATGGCCACCAGGGTCGTTGGTTCCGTTACCACAGGTGAAGCCACCGGTAGGTCAGAAACAACCACGGAACAGTTGGCGGTACCACCACGCATTTCCGGTCCGTAGGAAGGCATCCAAGAAACGTATTTACCCTCTTTCATGCCCGCATAACTAAGGAGCATACCCATCAGCATGATTCCCTGGCCACCGAATCCCGCCATAATGATCTCCTGGGCCATTCAATCCACCCCCTCCGGAGTTCTTATTTCCCCGAGCCGGTAATAGGGTAACATGTTCTCCTCCAGCCACTTAACCGCTTCGGTGGGTTTCATGGCCCAGTTGGTCGGGCAGGTAGAGAGGAGTTCGACCATACTGAAGCCTTTCCCTTCCACCTGGTGCCTGAAAGCCTTCAGAATGGCCTTTTTGGCCCTGATTACGTGCTTTGGGTCATGGAGTGAAGCCCGGACAATATAGGCATTCCCCCTGAGTTGGGCCAGCATCTCGGAAACCAGGATCGGCTGACCTGTGTGTTCTGCTTGCCGACCCTCCGGGCTGGTGGTCGTTTTCTGGGCAATCAGGGTTGTGGGAGCCATTTGTCCACCTGTCATCCCGTAAATGGCATTGTTGATGAAAATAACCGATATTTTCTCGTCACGCATGGCGGCATGGACGATCTCGGCAGTTCCGATGGAAGCCAGGTCCCCATCCCCTTGATAGGTAAAAACAAATTTGTGCGGATGGACCCGTTTAATGCCGGTGGCCACCGCCGCGGCCCGACCGTGGGCAGCCTGCTGGAAATCACAATCGAAGTAGGCGTAAGAAAGCACCGAACAACCCACGGAAGCAACCCCGATGGTGTCATCCTGGAGCCCAAGCTCATCAATGGCCTCCGCAACCAGGTGGTGGGC
>SESX01000211.1 GCA_004367365.1 Candidatus Acetocimmeria pyornia | reverse complement strand
ATACGCCGTCATGCTCTTGACAACTGAGAATACTTCTCATATATTTATGGCAAAAATGAACTTCACCTTCCGGATTGTTCCTCTTGATTGATGAGCAGACTATTCGTTCAAAAAAAGTTTCAGCCGACCCCGCTCTCCCGGCTCTTTGGCTAGAAGTAATGTTGCTTACAAAAGGATTATCTTGTTTTCAGATGTTCTTCAAACCCAGGGAAATATTGTTCCAATCCGCGTAATGGAGATGAAAGGCGAGAATCGGAAGAAAAAAGCGGAAGGAAGTGGAAATAAGAGAGTTGCTGTGGTTGTGATGAGAAGTATTATTAATCTCAATTAATGCTGAAATGAGAATGAGTCTACTTCTCACATAGAATCTTCAATTAGAAGGAGGAGTGAAATGAAACCGAGGGTTTGCCAGGGTTTAGGTGTTGTGCTTCTGCTGGTGGTTGTCCTTTCTGCCCCACCCCAGGTAGGGGCTGCCGCCTCATGGATGGAAGTGGCAGACGAGGTGGGGAAGGTGCTCAATGAGGCGGTTTCGGCCTATGCCGGGGGTGAGGTGGAAGCGGCCCTGAAGCTGGTTGACGACGCCTACTTTGGTCCCTTTGAAGAAGAGGGTATGGAGGCAGCCGTCAAAATGAACATTTCGGCGGTCAGGGCCTTTGAGCTGGAGTACGGGTTTACCGAGATTAAGCAGTTCATGAAAAAAGGAGCCCCAGTGGCGGAAGTGGAGCAGAAGGTGAATATTTTGATGGAAATGGTGCGGCAGGACGCCTTGGCCTTGTCGGGAAGTGGGGAGGCAAGCCCGTGGTCAGGGTTTGTTTCCGCGTTCTTGATTATTGTGCGCGAAGGGATGGAGGCGATCTTAATCCTGGTTGCCATCATCGCCTACCTGGTGAAAACCGGTAACGGGGACCGCGTCGGTACCATTTATCGTTCTGCCCTGGCAGCCGTCGGTGCCAGCTTGTTGACCGCGTGGTTGGTGGGCACGGTTTTTAAGCTGAGTGGTGCCGCCCAGGAGGTGCTGGAAGGCGTCACCATGCTGCTGGCTACCGTGGTTTTATTCTTTGTCAGTTACTGGCTGTTGAGCAAGGTGGAAGCCCAGAAATGGCAGCAGTACATTCGGGGGAAGGTCGAAGATTCCCTTTCCACAGGTAGCGGCCGGGCCCTCTGGTGGGTCGTATTCTTGGCGGTGTACCGTGAAGGTGCGGAGACGGTCCTCTTTTACCAGGCACTCCTGTCCCGTGGAAACCCGGTGGAACAGGTGGTAACTGGGTTTCTGGTGGGATCCGTAGTCCTGGTGGTGGTGTTTGTGGTGGTGCGCCTGGGCAGTGTCCGCCTGCCCCTGAGACCTTTCTTTGCGGTCACAGGTGTCTTACTCTACTACATGGCTTTCACCTTTGCGGGACAGGGTGTGAAAGAACTACAAGAAAGCGGCCTGGTGGCCGTTTCAAGTGTACCCGGTGTCCCGGTGGTGGATTTTCTGGGTATCTACCCAACCTGGCAGTCACTGGGGGTGCAAGGCGTGCTGCTCCTGGCTGCACTTTATGCCTTTATCTACCAGTGGCGTCAGTCCAGGGGAGGGGGTGACGGGAAACCGGAAAGTGCGAGAGGGTAGGCAGGGACCGAGAGCTTGGCAGGACTGGAGGCCAAGGTATAAAGGTTGAGGCAATGAACCAAAAACCAGACGGGGGGTAGAGGATGAAGACGAAACAGATGGTGCTGATTGCGGTGCTGGCAGTACTAAGTGTCCTGGTCCTTGCCGGTTGTGGTGGTGGGACCGGTGGGCCTGCTGAAAGTACAGCCGCACCCCAGGGAGGGAACCAGGCTGCCGGCAGCAGTCAGCCCGGAGGAGCCGGTTTCAAGGAGTATCCCATTGGGGACGGTGTACAGGTTGAGGGAATGAACATTGCGGCGGTATACTTCCAACCAGTGACCATGGTACCGGAAGATAAACAGGGACTTGGTCCAGATGAGGCCGACATCCACCTGGAGGCGGATATTACAGCCCTAAAGAACCACCCGGCCGGGTTCGGCTTCGGCCAGTTTGTACCTTACCTGAGCGTTAGATATGAGTTGACCAACAAAGATACGGGCGAAACCGTCAGCGGCAGCTTTATGCCCATGAACGCCGGTGATGGTACCCACTACGGGGCCAACATTAAGATGCTCGGGGCCGGGAAGTACCACCTCAAGTACATCATTGAAGCCCCCAAGGACTTCCTCCTCCATACCGACGAGGTAACCGGGGTGCAGGGCCGTTTTTGGAAAAAGCCCATCGTGGTGGAGTGGGACTTCTCCTGGCTGCCGCGCAAGTGGTAAGCGAGGATAAAGAGAGTGTCATGCTTTTGCCCGGGCTTGCCAAAAAGCAGGCCCGGGCTCACCTGCTGGGACGACGAAACGCGGGATTCGGGGTGAGAAGATGATCAAGGCCTTAAGCTTTACCCTGCGCCAAGGCTTAGAGGTAGCTGTCGTGCTTGCCGCTGTATCCATTCTTGTCCAGGGAAGGGGGGCGGGTCGTTCAAGGTCAGTGGCTTTCCTTTTGGCGGTCTTGTTGAGCCTGCCCCTTGCCTATAATTTCAACCTCCTGGGGGGCCGGGAAGCCTGGTCCGGTGCCTTGGGACTGTCGATGGGTACCAGTGCCCTTGGCCTCTTGCTTTTCCGGAAAAAGACCGGGGTTGCCCACTGGCTGGGGGTGGGGTTGACGGCAGCTCTAACCCTGCTTCGAGGGACCGATATTGCACTTTTTCCGCGCTATGTATTCCTGGAGACGGTCTCTGTTTTGAACTCTGAAGTGTTGTTGACAGTGGCAGGGCTCGTGTTGGGAGTGTCTGCTACGTTCGTGGTTTTTATTCTCCTGCGGGAGGCCTCAAAACACCTTTTTCACTGGAAGATAATTACGGCCGGCGGGGTTTTGCTGCTGGTGGCCTTCGGGCAGCTGGTTACTGGTGTCAAGGTGCTGGTGGTTTACGGGGTTATTCCCATGTATTCCTGGTTGGTGGACCTGCTGATCCCCCTCATCAATGGGCAGGAGCTCATGTTTTTCTCTGCCATTATCTTCAACCTGGTGATGCTGGGGATGGCCCTGTACATGAATCAAAGGGTTCCCGAACCCACGAAGGGCAACCCGGCCCAGAGGAGAAAGGAGCGGGCCCAGAAACTAAGAGCAGTGGGTACCGTCCAGGCCAGCCTGGCGGTGATGTTGGTGGTCGTGGCGGTACTGGGTGTGAGTGCGGTTTACGCCAACCGTGTGGTTGAACTCTCGGAAGCCGTTCCGGTGGAAGGGCAGGGTGGGAAGATCTTGATCCCCCTGGAGGTTCTCCAGGATAACAATCTCCACCGTTTTGCCTACAGTACCTCCGAAGGAACAAAGGTGAGGTTTATCGCCATCCACAAGGGGTCCGGTGTTTACGGTGTGGGGCTTGATGCCTGCGAGATATGTGGCACGACGGGGTATTACCAGCGGAAGGACGAGGTTGTCTGTCTGAACTGTGATGTTGTCATCAGTATCCCCACGGTCGGTTTTCCCGGTGGGTGTAACCCCATCCCCCTGAAGGCCAGGGTAGAGGGGGATTACCTGGTGGTGGAGACGGCTGAACTGGAGGACAATGTCGAGGTTTTTGATTGATAGTGCGCCATGCCGCCCCGGCGGCACCACGAAGCATGAAAATTGGAAGCGGTATTTCGCAAAGGTTGCACGCCAGGGTTGCACCGGAACGAGACCGGTTATGCCGCAGCCCCGGAGGGGCGAGGAATAAGAAAGGCGC
>SESX01000210.1 GCA_004367365.1 Candidatus Acetocimmeria pyornia | reverse complement strand
TCCTTCTCCTTCTTGCCTTGTAACTCCTCAACCTGTTTCAATCCCTCATAGGTAGGCTGCAAACACTCTTACCGGACCGGGTCACCCCGCAGACAAACTCGGTTTCAATCCCTCATAGGTAGGCTGCAAACAAGTCTACCAAATATGCTTCAAGCTTTTCCTTATCAAGTTTCAATCCCTCATAGGTAGGCTGCAAACTCTTTTGCCTTTTCAGTAGCCGAGCAGCGGTGGATGTTTCAATCCCTCATAGGTAGGCTGCAAACCATTACACTCCTTTCGCAACCTTTCGGCAAATAACGGTTTCAATCCCTCATAGGTAGGCTGCAAACCATGGATAGTGCTGAGTTTCCCCCAGGGAGCTTGCGTTTCAATCCCTCATAGGTAGGCTGCAAACGGGACGGCCTGACGGCTCACGAAATTGCCCAGAAGCGTTTCAATCCCTCATAGGTAGGCTGCAAACTCACTCAGAACCTTGAGAACTACTCGGCGGTTATAGTTTCAATCCCTCATAGGTAGGCTGCAAACCAAAATAGAGACACTCAACGACCTGGACGGCAACGGTTTCAATCCCTCATAGGTAGGCTGCAAACCGGGCCGGGGTCGGTGCTTCGGGACAGCATCTCCTCGTTTCAATCCCTCATAGGTAGGCTGCAAACAATCTATCATCACTCACCTAACCAAAAACAAGACCCGTTTCAATCCCTCATAGGTAGGCTGCAAACGAGGTAATAGATAGAGTTAACCTCCTGGCCAGAGGGTGTTTCAATCCCTCATAGGTAGGCTGCAAACGCTCAATGCGGAGGTGCCGACGGGCCGCCTGGCCCGAGTTTCAATCCCTCATAGGTAGGCTGCAAACCGGCTCCCGGCGGGCCGGGAACTTTAGCGGATGGTCGTTTCAATCCCTCATAGGTAGGCTGCAAACCGCCGAGGCTGTCTATGTTTCAAGCACCGTTACCATGTTTCAATCCCTCATAGGTAGGCTGCAAACAATCGAATTGCCGCGAGGTTCAGCCGTCTGGCAGAGGTTTCAATCCCTCATAGGTAGGCTGCAAACCTTGTTGAGGTGGCAAAGTATCCGGCGAAATTTAAGGCGTTTCAATCCCTCATAGGTAGGCTGCAAACGCCGACGTGACCCTTGGCTCTAGCTGGACCCTGCTGTTTCAATCCCTCATAGGTAGGCTGCAAACTGTGACCATTCCTGGCGGGTTCTGCGGGAGGACCATCGTTTCAATCCCTCATAGGTAGGCTGCAAACGGTGCAATAGTTGAAGTAAAAGGGGATCTAAAAGATGCGTTTCAATCCCTCATAGGTAGGCTGCAAACATCCTCAAAAAGGCTTACAAAGAAGACGAGGATGTCGTTTCAATCCCTCATAGGTAGGCTGCAAACCAATGTGGGAGCGGGAACTTGAGTCTTGAAGTAGTCGGTTTCAATCCCTCATAGGTAGGCTGCAAACTGTGAGCAGGTAGACCACCATGTGCGCCTTGTTGTAGTTTCAATCCCTCATAGGTAGGCTGCAAACGAATAGTGACTGCTGATGGAGTGGATACCGAAACTTGTTTCAATCCCTCATAGGTAGGCTGCAAACCCTGTGGGCCGACCCGATGGCTGACGACATCCTGGAATGTTTCAATCCCTCATAGGTAGGCTGCAAACGGGTCAGTTACTGGGCCGGGGAAACGAACCGGCAGTTGTTTCAATCCCTCATAGGTAGGCTGCAAACGGCTCCGAGGTCTACCGGTACACGTTCGCGGAGGACGGTTTCAATCCCTCATAGGTAGGCTGCAAACGGTATATGTTTACGGTGGTGGAGCGATACCTTACTGTTTCAATCCCTCATAGGTAGGCTGCAAACGACGGGGTGACGTGTGCAATCGTTTTCAAAGCACTCGTTTCAATCCCTCATAGGTAGGCTGCAAACGTGGATTGGTATGTCGAAGTGAAGTGAGGGTGTTGCGGTTTCAATCCCTCATAGGTAGGCTGCAAACCCATACTTAACCTTCTCAAACCCAACACCATCAAAGGTTTCAATCCCTCATAGGTAGGCTGCAAACGTCGAGATGGTTACTGTGGCCTATGCGGAGGCGGTAGTTTCAATCCCTCATAGGTAGGCTGCAAACCTCGGAGACGATTGACCTTTTCGCCGTTCCTAACAAAGTTTCAATCCCTCATAGGTAGAGTCCCCTGAAAAAGTCTGAGGCTCTAAAAGTTCGCAAACCCTTGAAAACACTGGGTTTCCGGGAAAATAGGAAAGGGATTCCAAGGCTCCATGGCGAAAGGTTAATGTGAGAAACAAAACCCAAGCCAGGAGGGAATCCCTTATGACCTACATTCTTCACACCTCCCCGAAATCCTGCGAGATGATCCAGCCATGTTGAGGCTGACCGATCCACAATTGACGCTGTGGGAAGAACTCCTTCCACCCGAACTCAAGGTTTTGAGTGAGGAATTGCAAAAGGTAGATGAACTTCTCGATGACGAGAGGTTTCTCGCTCCTTTCGCTGAACGGTTCGGGACCACCATAGGAAGACCGACAGTACCCATTGCGACGTACCTTCGGCTGATGTATCTCAAGTACCGTTATGGTTTGGGGTACGAGACCCTGGTCCAAGAGGTTTCCGACAGTATCCAGTGGCGCCGTTTCTGTCGCCTATCCCTGGATGCCCGGGTACCGCACTCAACAACTCTGATCAAGCTCACCAAACGGTTTGGCCCGGCGGTTCTGGAGGAGCTAAACCAATTGGTGGTGGAAAAGGCCAGGGAAGAAAAGCTCATCCGTGGCCGGAAACTCCGGGTAGATACCACCGTAATAGAAGCTGACATCCATTACCCGACCGATGCCGGGCTGCTCGCCGATGGAGTTCGTGTCATCACCCGGACGGTCAGGAAACTGAAAGACGCCGGAGCCGCAGTCAGGACTGAGTTTCGTAACCGGACCCGGTCTATCAAAAACCGGCTTGTTGAGATCGGCAAAGTGCTCCGTCGCAGAAGCGGTGAAGCCTCCCGGGAAGTTCGGAAGATCACCGGGGAGATGATGGAGACGACCGAGCAAGTAGTCGAGAATGCCAAAAAGGTTCTCAAGAACGCCAAACACTATGCCTGGCGGACCGGTTCAAAGAAGGTCCGAGCACTTACCATAAAACTTGAGGAAGTCATCAGATTAACCAAGCAAGTCGTCTGGCAGACCCAGCAAGTTAACCAGGGGAAGCGTCATATTCCCAACCGGTTGGTCAGTCTATTTGACAAGGAAGCACGGCCGATCCGTAAAGGGAAACTAAAATCCCCGACTGAGTTCGGTCGCAAAGTACTGTTGCAAGAAACTGAAGAGCGGATAATTACCGGCTATCAGGTTCATACTGGCAACCCAGCTGATGACAGTCTTCTCCAGGAGGCAATTTTACATCACCGAAGAGTCTTTGGTAGATCCCCCTGGGCGGTTGCCACCGACCGAGGTTTTGGTAGCAAAGACAACGAACAGTTTCTCGTGGACCAGGGAGTCAAACGAATCAGTCTTCCCCGCAAGGGACGGAAGAGTAAAGCTCGCCTTCAACACGAAAGACAACCCTGGTTCCGCCGCCTGCAGCGTTGGCGGTCGGGAGGAGAAGGCACTATCGGTATCCTCAAAAGAGGTTATGGCTTACGGCGGAGCCGGCTAAAGGGTACAAATGGTACCAGGATATGGGTTGGATTTGGAATCATGGCCTACAATCTACGCCGACTGGCTACACTCAGTTAGGACAACCAGCTGAGTTCTTGGAATATGAACTTACTGAAAAAAGCCCATCATGCCCTTATCGAGCAAATGTCAGTTTTTCAGGAGACTCTA
>SESX01000021.1 GCA_004367365.1 Candidatus Acetocimmeria pyornia | reverse complement strand
AGGTTGCGGTGTACGCTTTCTTCAAGTTTGCCGTTTCTATTTCCTACAGTGCCTTGACACTATCGCTTACAAGTGCGGGCATTGCTAACCATATGCAATTGTGGTATACTACACAAGGGTTGTGATGCCGGAAAGGGCAAAATACCTATTACACACGTTTCTGGAACCGGGTGGTGGTGCCTGTGGGGCCGAGCCTTAGACCAGGTTCTACCTGGGGATGAAGGAAACGGCGGAAAAACCGTGGGAGGAGGTGAGAAGGTTGGCTGTTATCACCATGAAGCAGCTTCTCGAGGCCGGTGTTCACTTTGGTCACCAGACCCGCCGCTGGAATCCGAAAATGAAGGAATACATTTTTACCGAGCGAAACGGCATCTACATCGTGGACCTGCAGCGTACAGTACGGATGGTGGAAGAAGCCTATAACTTTATTCGGGAAGTGGCTTTCCAGGGAGGGAAGGTCCTTTTTGTTGGGACGAAAAAGCAGGCCCAGGAGTCTATTAGGGAAGAAGCCGAAAGGTGCGGCATGTTTTATGTTAACCAGCGCTGGCTCGGCGGGATGTTGACCAATTTTAAGACCATTAAGAAGCGTATTGACCGTCTTCTTGAGCTAGAAAGAATGGAGGAAGACGGAACCTTCGATGTCCTGACCAAAAAGGAAGTAAGCCGGCTTGTGCACGAGAAGGAGAAGCTGGATAAATTCCTCGGCGGGATCAAGGGAATGCAAGACCTTCCCGATGCCGTGTATATCGTCGATCCCCGCAAGGAAAGGATCGCCGTGGCAGAAGCGCGCAAACTGGGTATTCCCATTGTGGCTATTGTTGACACTAACTGTGACCCGGATGAGGTCGACTACATCATACCGGGAAATGATGATGCCATCCGGGCGGTCAGGCTCATAACTTCAAAAATGGCTGATGCCGTCCTGGAAGGCAAGCAAGGGGTTCAGGTGGTGCAGTAGGAAGTGGCTCAAGGACGACCCGGGGTGGTGTTGCCTGCGGTTCGTCCTTTCTTTATAACTAGCCCTTCGAAAGACCCATCTGAGAACTGGTGGTTTTCTCTGGTCTTCCTGGAGCGGGGGGCCTGGATGTAGCCCGGGTCGGCATGCTGGAATACCAAGTACCTGGTTTAAATGGAGGTGGACTGTGTGGTTACGGCTGCTCAAGTCAAGGAACTTCGGGAAAAGACTGGAGCCGGAATGATGGACTGCAAAAAGGCCCTTGTAGAGACCGGGGGTGACATGGAGAAGGCTGTTGAGTATCTTCAGAAAAAGGGCTTGGCGGCAGCCGCCAAGAAGGCGGGCCGAACGGCAGCCGAAGGTGTGGTTGAAGCATATATCCATGCCGGCGGCCGGATCGGGGTTTTGGTTGAGGTTAACTGCGAAACCGATTTCGTAGCCAGAAACGACTCTTTCCGCGAGTTCGTCCACAATATCGCCCTTCAGGTGGCTGCCGCCGACCCGAAATATGTTCGAAGGGAAGAAGTACCGGAGGCAGAGATTGAAAAACAGAAGGAGATCCTCCGGGCCCAGGCCGAAAGCCAAGGAAAACCTCCCCAGATCATCGAGAAGATCGTGTCAGGACGGCTGGAAAAGTATTACCACGAGGTTTGCCTCCTGGAGCAGCCATATATCAAAGATCCGGATCTCAAGATCGAAGACCTGGTGAAGCAAATGATCGCTTCCATCGGAGAGAATATTGTCATTCGCCGTTTTGCCAGGTTTGCAGTTGGTGAAGGGATGACCAGGGAAAACAAAGACTTTGCCCAGGAAGTCCAGGAACAAGTCACAGGGGGGTAACACGCACAGGGAAAAAGGGAATAGAAGATAGGCCATAGAAGTGTAAGATTCGGGTGGACGGGGGTACTGGCGCATGGGTGAACCCAAGTTCAAGCGGGTGGTCTTGAAACTCAGCGGCGAAGCCCTGGCTGGTGGCCAGGGGTACGGCATTGATCCGGGTGTGGTTGAAAGTATTGCCCGGCAGATTGTTAGGGTCGTCAAAATGAGGGTGCAGCTGGCCGTTGTCGTTGGAGGTGGGAATATCTGGCGCGGGACGGCCGGGAGCGCCCGGGGTATGGACCGGGCTACAGCGGATTACATGGGGATGCTTGCTACTGTTATCAATGCCCTTGCCCTTCAGGACGCCCTCGAAAAGTATGGAGTGGATACAAGGGTACAGACGGCCATCGAAATGAAAGAGGTGGCTGAACCGTACATCAGGCGCCGGGCGATCCGACACCTGGAAAAGGGAAGGGTGGTGATCTTTGCCGCCGGGACGGGGAACCCGTACTTTTCCACAGACACGACGGCGGCCCTCCGGGCGGCAGAAATTGAGGCTGAGGTTATGCTTAAGGCCACCAAGGAGGCCGGTGTTTACGACTCGGATCCCCGTACCAATCCCAGGGCAAAGAAATTCGAGGAACTGGCCTACCTGGATCTCCTCAACAAGGGTTTGCGGGTGATGGATTCGACGGCTACCTCGCTGTGTATGGACAACGAAATTCCCATCGTCGTTTTTAACCTGAATGAGGAGGGCAACATCGAGAAGGTCATCATGGGGGAGAGCATCGGAACTTTTGTAAGGAGGCAGAAAAATGGTAGATCAGGTCCTGAAAGAGACCGAGAGGAAGATGAAGAAAACCTGTGAGGTCTTTCAGAAGGAACTGGCGGGCATGCGTGCCGGACGGGCAACCCCGGCACTGTTAGAAAAGGTTACCGTGGATTACTACGGGGTCCCCACTCCCGTCAACCAGCTAGCCAATATTTCTGCTCCAGAAGCCAGGCTCCTCGTTATTCAGCCCTGGGACAAGAATTCCGTCCCGGCCATTGAGAAAGCCATTCTAAAATCTGACCTGGGGATTACCCCGACCAGTGATGGGACTGTGATCAGGTTGGTCATTCCGCAGTTAACCGAGGAAAGGCGGTCGGAACTGGTACGGGCCGTGCGCAAAATGGCCGAGGGGGAGCGGGTGGCGGTACGCAACTTGCGCCGGGAAGCCAACGAAAAGATTAAGAAGATGGAGAAAAACGGTGAAATATCCGAAGATGAAAGCCGTCGTCTCCTGGACGAGGTTCAAGACCTAACCAATAAACATATAAAGGAAATCGACCGGATCCTGGCGGCCAAGGAAAAGGAGATCATGGAGGTTTGACCTTGACTGGTAGGGAGGATTTCCCTTCTTTCCTGCTCCATGAGGCCCATGAGGCTGAGTCAGAGCTGCGCCAGATGGGGATGAGAGTGGTAGTGGTGAAGGCCGGACCTTATGCTCACAAGGTATCCCATGGGTCGGAGGGAAGCCTGCGGGTAGTGAGACAGCGGTTTA
Organism: Candidatus Acetocimmeria pyornia; assembly: GCA_004367365.1. Lineage (GTDB taxonomy): Bacteria > Bacillota > Sulfobacillia > UBA3575 > UBA3575 > Acetocimmeria > Acetocimmeria pyornia. The sequence continues at coordinate 18,361 of SESX01000021.1, read as the reverse complement.
TTGGGCCGGGTAAGGTCCAGTTGGTGGTGGCCAGGTTTGATCCTCGACTCGAGACCCCCAGGTAAGGGGGTCTTTTGGTAAGTCGTGCGGCGAGATAACGGTGGAGGGAAGGTTGAGGTGGCCCGTTGTGAGGCGAGGGACTTGGGATGGTAGAGAGGGTCGGTGTTCCGAGGGACCGGACCAGGTCAAGGAAACGGTGAAGACAGGTCACATACCACGGCACGTGGCCATCATCATGGACGGAAACGGTCGCTGGGCCAGGCAGAGGGGGCTTCCCCGGACGGCAGGGCACAGGGCAGGGGCAGAAGCCCTGCGGGAGGTCGTAAAAACCGCCGCCCAACTGGGCATCGAGATTCTGACCCTTTATGCTTTCTCGACAGAAAACTGGAAGCGTCCCCGGGCCGAGGTGGAAGCCTTGATGGGACTCCTGGTGGAATACCTTGGGAAAGAGCTCGACCGGCTGGTGAAAGAAGGGGTCCGGATCCAGGTGATCGGGCACCCGGAGGAACTGCCTCCACAGGTCCGGAGTGAACTGGAGAGAGCCTTGGAGGCCACCCGGTCTAACGACGGTCTTCTGGTCAACCTGGCCTTGAACTACGGTGGACGACGGGAGATTGCCGATGCAATCCGGGCGATTGTCAAGAAGGCTCTTGAGGGGAACCTCAGGCTCGAGGATATCGATGAAGGGTTGGTCCAGAGCCACCTGTATACGGCCGGGCTGCCAGACCCGGACCTTTTGATCCGGCCCAGCGGGGAAATGCGGGTGAGCAACTTCTTATTGTGGCAGATTGCCTATACCGAGTTCTGGGTGACCGATGTTTTGTGGCCCGATTTCCGCCCGTACCACCTACTTGAAGCGGTCAGGGCCTACCAGGCTCGCGACCGGCGCTTCGGAGGGCTTTAGAAAAAGGCCAGGGGTGAGGCAGGTGATTCCTCGATGCTGCGGTGGCGCGTTCTTAGTGCCCTGGTGGGCATTCCCTTTTTTCTCTGGGCGGTTTACCAGGGAGGCCCGGTTTATATTTTCCTGGTTGGGACCCTGATCTTGTTGATCGAGCTAGAGTTTTACAGCATGATGCGCATCCGCGGGATTATCGTGGACCGGGTTGTGGCCATTGGTGGTGGTCTCTTGTTTCTCGTGGCAGCCGTTTTCGTGCCCCGGTTCTTTTTCGGAGTGGCCGCCTTCGGGGTTTTGATTCTGGCCCTTGGCCGGCAAATAACCCGCGCCAGCACATATGATGTAATACATACTGTGATGAGCTTTTTCGCTGCTGTTTACGGAGGGGGGTTAATAAGCCACCTGGTGGTGCTCCGACAGCTGCCGGATGGCCAGTGGTATACGTTTTTGCTCTTGGCCTCCATCTGGGTTTCAGACAGCGCGGCCTATTTTGTGGGTGTGAAACTCGGCCGGCACCCCTTGAGTCCCGAGGTAAGTCCCAACAAGACCCTTGAAGGAGCCGCCGCAGGCCTTGCGGCCGGGCTGGTGGCGGTGGGGGTACTGGCGAGCTGGATGCGGCTTCCCCTTAAGCTCTGGTTCCCCCTGGGGTTACTGATCCCTACCGTCGGCCAGTTCGGGGACCTTGTGGAATCACTTCTCAAAAGGTATGCCGGGGTAAAGGATTCCGGGTCCCTGATCCCAGGGCACGGGGGAGTCCTGGATCGTTTTGATGCCCTTCTTTTCGCCGCGCCCCTTGTATACTACTATGTCGCGGTGTTTATAATAGGGTAAAGGAGGTTGGAAATATGCGCCAATTCATCCTTACCGCCCTTTACCTTTTTCTTTTCGGGGTGGTAACCTTCGTCCTGGTCAGTTACCTCCTGCCCTATGTGCTCCCCTTCCTACTGGCGGTTCCACTGGCGGCCTTCATTGACCCGCTGGTGAACTTCATAGAAAATAAGGGGAGACTGCCGCGGGGAGTAGCCGCGGCTCTAGTCCTTTTCATGGTTTTGGTCCTGGCCGGGGCAGGCCTGGTTCTTGTTTTCTCCCGCTTGGCCGTCGAGGCGGTAAAGCTTTCCCACAATCTGCCCCAGTACTACCAGTTCGCCGTAGGGTTATCGGACCAGCTTCTTGCCTGGTTTGAAGACCTTTTCGCCAGCCTTCAGAGCCTGCCCCCTTCGTTGGAGGAAGGCCTTCTGAGTGCCCTGGGCCGTGTATATTTCAGCCTGCAGAGCCTGGTTGCGAACCTGCTGGAATCCATTACAGGTCTGCCATACGTGGTGGGCAGGGTGGTTACTGTCTTTGCGGTAACCTGCCTGGCGGCCTTCTTTATGTGCCGGGACAAGAAATTGATTCGGGCCTTCATTCTTGGGTGGCTTCCCAAGGACTGGCGCGAGGGGGCCCTGACCCTGGAGGGTGAGGTCATGGGTTCCATTATCGGGTTTGTGAAGGCCCAGATGACCATTGTCTGCATCACGGCAGTCCTGACCACCATCGGGCTCAGCATCATCAGGGTTCCGTACGCCTTCTTGCTGGGCCTGGCAGCTGGCATTCTGGACCTGGTTCCCTTTCTCGGTCCGACTGCGGTTTTTGTACCCTGGATTGTCTATGCCTTCGTGGTCGGAAATGGAGTCCTTGGGTTCAAGCTTCTGGTTCTTTTTCTTTTTCTCAGCCTGGCCAGACAGATTCTGGAGCCGAAGATCATCGGGGACTATACCGGTGTTCACCCCCTGGCGACCCTCTTTTCCATTTACCTTGGAATCATGGTCTTCGGGCTCTGGGGTTTTATCATCGGTCCCGTAACGGCCGTGGTTCTCAAGGCGGTTGCCCGGGCCGGGGTGTTTCCGGGGTTTACTGCCGGGAGGTAGCCTGCCCGGAACTATTGCTTCAGTCGTTCATCCCGCCTCACAGTGCGGCGGCACCACGGAGGATAAAAATCAGAAACAGGCGTTTATTGCACTCTGCATCAGGGGTGCCAACGAAGGGGTAGGCGGCGGCTTCCTGAGGGGCGGTCAGCGAACGAGTTCAAGAACCGCAGGCGGCGGATGACCAGCCGCAGCCACCTGTTTGAGCCCGTAGGGCGAGTTTATGGCTGCAGCCCGGAGCCGCCGAGGTTCATGACAACTATATGGTGCGCGTGACGCCGCGAAGGAAGGCCGGCGCCGTTGGGACATTCTCGTACTAGTGCTCCATGTCGCCACAAGGGGCGGGACCACGAAGGATGAAAATTGGAAGCGGTATTTCGCAAAGGTTGCACGCTCGGGGTGCTCCGGAACGAGACCGGTTATACCACAGGCCCGAAAGGCCGAGGAGTAATGAAGGCGCGTGGGGGGCAGCCCGGGCGAGGCGGATTGTGGTATTTTCGTAGCAGATCTGGGTCACCAAGCCAAACCCGGTTGAATGGGAGGTAGGTTCTTGAGCTTGAAAAGGGTTGTCATCTTGGGGTCGACGGGATCCATCGGAAGACAGACACTGGAAGTTATTGAGCATTTTCCGCGGCGGTTCAAGGTGGAGGGGCTGGCCGCTGCACGTAACTTGGAAGTCCTGGAGGAACAGGTCAGGCGGTTCAGGCCCCGGGCGGTTGCCCTGGCCGAGCCGGGGGCTGCGGCCGTGCTCCGTTCAAGGTTAGACGGAGTCAAGACCGAAGTTTACGCCGGGAACAGGGGCCTTGAGCGGCTTGCATCCATGGAGACGGCAGACATTGTGGTGGCGGCCGTGGTTGGGACAGCGGGCTTGCTTCCCACCGTGAAAGCTGTTGAAGCAGGAAAAACCGTGGCCCTGGCCAACAAGGAAACCCTCGTGACGGCAGGGTCGATAGTGAGTGAAAGGGCCCGGGCGACTGGGGCCACCCTGCTGCCTGTAGACAGCGAACACAGCGCCATTTATCAATGTTTGGCTGGTGAACCGCCGGGCGTCGTAGAACGGATCCTTCTGACGGCTTCCGGCGGACCTTTCCGCGGGTGCAGCCGGCGCGAACTTCATAAGGTTCGTCCCGAGGAGGCCCTGAAACACCCCCGGTGGAACATGGGAAAGAAGATTACCGTTGATTCTGCCACCTTAATGAACAAGGGCCTGGAGATCATCGAGGCCCACTGGTTGTTTGCCCAACCCTATGATAAAATTGAAGTTGTTATTCACCCCGAGAGTATTGTTCACTCCATGGTCCAGTTTGTAGACGGGTCTGTAAAGGCCCAGTTGGGGCTTCCCGATATGCGTGTTCCCATCCAGTACGCCCTGGCCTACCCTGAAAGGCTGGCGAATGATTTCCCCTTGCTGGACCTGCGGGAGGTGGGCCGTTTGACCTTTGAAGAGCCTGATCACCGGGCCTTCCCTGCCCTGAGGTTGGCCGTTGAAGCTGGTAGAATAGGTGCGACCATGCCGGCGGTTCTCAATGCCGCCAATGAGGTTGCCGTGGAAAAATTCCTCCTGGGTGAGGTCACCTTCACCGGGATCACGGCCGTGGTTGAAGAGGTCATGGAGAGGCACACACCGGTCAAGAACCCCACCTTGGAAGATATCCTGGCGGCCGACAGGTGGGCCAGGGAAGAGGCAAGACGGGAGATCGGGCTTGGGACATTCGCCCTGGGAGGGCAGTGCAGATGCTGAATGTAATGATTGCCGTCTTGGTCTTCGGTTTGATCATCATCATGCACGAATTTGGGCATTTCCTGATGGCGAAGCGTACCGGTGTCAAAGTGGAGGAATTTGCTGTTGGCTTCGGGCCCAGGCTCCTGGGGTTTAAGAAAGGTGAGACCCTGTACAGCATACGGTTTCTGCCGGTGGGTGGATTCGTGCGGATGGCAGGTACCGGTCCCGAGGAACAGGACACCCAGGGCCGGGGGTTCAACGACAAGACGGTACTACAGCGCATGGCCATTATCGTTGCCGGTCCAGCCATGAATTTTCTCCTGGCAGCCCTGGCTTTCACCCTTTTGTTCTGGGCCATCGGTGTTCCTGTCAACGACCCGGCAGATACCCAAATTGGCGAGGTTCTGGAGGGTTTTCCCGCTGAGGGTGCTGGTATCAGGCCTGGTGATGAGGTGCTGGCAATCAACGGGCAGCAGGTTAACTCTTGGGCCGAAATGGTGAGAATCATCCAGGAAAACCCTGAGCGGGAGGTCCTCCTCACCATCAAGCGGAACGGGAATGTGATCCAGGTTCCGGTGACCCCGGCCACGAACGAGAAGCTTGGTTCCTTCGGTTTTATCGGGGTCCGGCCTGTTACCAGAACCGTCAAGTACGGCTTGTTAGAGTCCATTGGGCTGGGTGTCGTGCGAACCGGCGCCATGATGGTGGTCTGGTTCAAGGGGATCGTCCTGATGCTGACCAAGCAGGTTGAGGCTGATATCGCGGGGCCGGTGGGAATTACGGAAATGCTCAGCCAGGCAGTTACCATGGGGTTGGGGTACCTGGTGCACCTGGTGGGGGCGCTAAATGCCGTGATTGGGATCATCAATCTCCTTCCGGTGCCGGCCCTGGACGGCAGCCGCCTGGTGTTTCTCAGTATTGAAGGGGTCCGGGGACGTCCGGTGGACCCGGCCCGGGAGAACTTCATCCATTTTGTGGGCCTGGTCTTTCTGATGATTTTGGCCCTCTTTATCACCTACCAGGACATCATTCGTCTTGGTGTTTGAGGACTGAAACCCGGAGGCTCAAGGAAAAAATGAAGAGACGAGCGTCAAGGCCGGTTAAAGTTGGAGGGGTTACCATCGGTGGGGGTGCACCTGTATCTGTCCAAGGCATGACCAAGGTGCCCACCCACGAGACGGAAAAGGTTCTGGACCAGATTCAACGCCTGGCAGCAGCAGGGTGTGAAATCGTACGGGTGGCTGTTCCTGACCAGAGGGCAGTACGCGCCCTGGCCAAAATCAAGGCTTCTTCCTCCCTGCCGGTTGTAGCTGATATCCATTTTGACTACCGGCTTGCCCTGGAGGCCCTGGAGGCCGGGGCAGATAAGTTGAGGCTCAACCCGGGGAACATCGGGGGTCCGGAGCGGGTTGAAAAGGTGGTGCGTGCTGCTTTGGCCCGCAAGGTTCCCATTCGAGTCGGTGTCAATGCCGGCTCCCTGGATAAGGCTGTCCGGCAAAGATACGGTGGTGTCAATGCTGAGGCCATGGTGGCCAGTGCCTTGGAACATATCCGGATCCTGGAACGCCTCGGTTTTCATGATATCGTGGTGTCCCTCAAGGCTTCTGATGTTGCCCTGACCCTGGCTGCTTACCGGCTTTTTGCCGCCAAGTCCGACTACCCGCTCCATGTTGGGATCACCGAAGCCGGTACCAAGCGGGCGGGTACGGTCCGGTCGGCGGTAGGGCTTGGGATCCTTCTCAATGAAGGGATTGGGGATACCATCAGGGTGTCCCTTACTGGTGACCCGGTTGAGGAGATCAGGGTGGCTTACGAGATTTTGGGGGCGCTCAACCTGAGGCGCAGGGGGGTCCGGCTCGTTTCCTGCCCGACCTGCGGGCGGTGCCAGGTCGACCTGGTGCCAGTGGCAGAAGAGGTGGAAAGGAGACTCAAGGAGATCACCGAACCTGTGACCGTGGCCGTTATGGGCTGCGTCGTCAATGGACCGGGTGAGGCCCGGGAGGCTGATGTTGGCCTGGCGGCCGGCCAGGGGGCAGGTGTTATTTTCCGGAAAGGGGAAAAACTGCGCAAGGTGCCAGAGGACCGCATGGTTGATGAACTGGTTGGGGAAGTAGAGAAGTGGTTGGAGCAGGACTGCCGCGAAGGGAGGGAATGGAGAAATTGTCCAGTCAGGAACGCGAATTCGTAAAGGAGATTACGCCGAAATCTGAGGATTTTGCCCAGTGGTACGTGGATGTGATTCGAAAAGCAGACCTCATCGATTATGCCCCGGTCAAGGGATGCATGGTCATCAAACCATATGGATACGGCATCTGGGAAAGGATCCAAGAGGCTTTTGACCGCCGGTTCAAGGAAACCGGCCACCAGAATGCCTATTTCCCCATCTTTATTCCCGAAAGTTTTTTTCAAAAGGAAGCCGAACATGTTGAGGGCTTTGCCCCCGAGGTGGCCTGGGTTACCCACGGTGGGGGAGAGGAACTAACAGAGCGGCTGGCGGTCCGGCCGACATCAGAAACCCTGATCTGTGCCATGTATTCCAAGTGGATCCAGTCGTGGCGGGACCTGCCGGTTCTCATCAACCAGTGGTGTAATGTTGTCAGGTGGGAAAAATCGACGCGACCTTTTCTCCGGACCACGGAATTCTTGTGGCAGGAGGGACACACCGCCCATCGTACCGAGGAAGAAGCGGAAGAAGAAGCACTGCGGATGCTGGAGGTTTACCGGGAACGGGTTGAAAACATCCTTGCGATCCCGGTAATTGCCGGGCAGAAAACTGAAAAGGAAAAATTTGCTGGAGCCCTCAGGACTTACTCCATCGAAGCCCTCATGGGTGACGGTCGAGCCCTGCAGGCCGGGACTTCCCACAACCTGGGCCAACATTTTGCGAAGGTATTCGATATCACCTTCTTGGACCAAGATGACCAGCTGAAGTACGTGTGGCAGACCTCATGGGGGGTTTCAACGCGGTTAATTGGGGCGCTGATCATGGTCCATGGCGACGACCGGGGCCTCGTTTTGCCACCCAAGGTCGCTCCTTTGCAGGTAGTGGTGGTGCCCATAGCCCCCAGGAAGCAAAGGGAAATGGTGCTGGCCGAGGCCCGTGCCCTGGCTGTTGGGTTAGAAGACCGGGTACAGATAAAGCTTGATGACCGGCCCGAGTATACACCGGGGTGGAAATTCAATGACTGGGAAATGCGTGGGGTACCGCTCAGAATCGAAATCGGTCCCAGGGACATCGAGAAGGGCCAGGTAGTTCTGGTCCGGAGGGATACCGGTGAAAAGACAGCGGTTTCCCGGGAAGGGCTTGAAACGAGGGTGGTTAGGGAACTTGAAGATATTCAGGCCACCCTATTCCGCCGGGCCAAACGGTTCATGGACGAGAACACGCACCAGGCCGAAACCTTTGCGGAGATAAAGGAGATCCTCGAGGAGAGGCGCGGGTTGATCTGGGCTGGCTGGTGTGGTAAAAGAGAATGTGAAGATGCCGTGAAGGAAGAGACCGGTGCTACCATCAGGTGCATTCCCTTTGAACAACCAGAGGGAACCATGAAGTGTGTTTGCTGCGGCAAAGGGGAATCCAGGAAAGTCGTCTTTGCCCGGGCTTACTGAGGCAGTGCCGGAGCCGGTCTCGGCCTTGGAGGAAGCGGCTGTCTTCCTGAGAAAGTTAACCACAGTTGCCGGTTGGGGTTTTCCGTGGGGGGCGGGAGAATGTTGGTAGCGGCCATTATTCCGGCGTTCAACGAGGAAAAGACCATCGGCAGTATCGTCCAGGTTGTCCGTTCTGTTTCCTTTATCAACGACGTCGTGGTTGTCAGCGATGGCTCCACAGACAATACGGCGGCAGTGGCACGGAAGAACGGGGCTCGGGTGATAGAACTCAAGACAAACCATGGTAAGGGCGGAGCCATGAAAATAGGTATTGAATCTACACGGGAAGAGGTTCTGCTCTTTCTTGATGCCGACCTCATCGGTTTAACTGCCGTCCACGTCCAGGACCTGGTTCGTCCCGTTCTCGAGGGAGAGGCCGAGATGAGCATCGGTCTCTTTGACCAGGGGCGGATCGCCACGGACCTGGCCCAGGCGTTGGCCCCCTACCTTTCCGGGCAAAGGGCGGTCAGAAGGGAAGTGCTGCAAGAGGTTTCCGACCTTGAGATTTGTCGTTTTGGGGTTGAAGTGGCTCTCACCCGTCATGCCAGGAAAAAGGGGATCAGGGTAGTTGAGGTGGCCCTGACTGACATGTCGCACCACATGAAAGAAGAGAAACTGGGAATGGTTAAGGGATTTGCGGCGCGCCTGAAAATGTACTGGGAGATCGCGCGTTATCTTCAAAGGGACCTGGTCCACCAGGCCTGGAAAGGGAGGCATTAGGGGTGATCGATGGTCCTGTTGCGGTTCTGCGTCTTCTCCTGGCGGCGGTCCTGGGAGGCATTGTCGGTCTGGAAAGGGAGAGTGCCGGCCGGCCGGCCGGGTTTCGCACCCACATGCTTGTGGCCGTGGGGGCAGCCCTGGTGATGATCGTGTCTTTGCACATGCCTTGGCTGGTTCGAGGGGCCAGTGGTGACCCGGGTCGAATTGCTGCCCAGGTTGTCAGTGGTATTGGTTTTCTGGGGGCTGGAACCATTCTGCGGGAAGGAGCAACCGTGCGGGGTTTGACCACCGCGGCCAGCCTCTGGGTCGTTGCCGGAGTAGGACTGGCTGTGGGCGCGGGATTCTTCTTTGAAGCGGTATCCACCACTGTGATTGTCTTCTTAGCTCTCTTTTTTCTCACCCGTCTTGAAGGGACTTTTATTACAAAGCGAAAGTTTCGCACCCTGTCCGTTGTTGCCCGGGATGAGCCGGGACAGTTGGGTCGGGTGGCCAGTATCCTGGGTTCGTACCGGGTTAACATCAAGGGTATCAAGTTGCGCCAGGTGGAAGGGGCTTGCGTGGAGATTCAGCTGCATGTTGAGGAACCCAGGGGTCTGGACCACGCCCGCCTGACCCAGGAACTGTACGAGGCAGACGGGATCATGACGGTGGAGCAGGATTAGACTTGCCAGGCTTGGTACCTTGTGGTATACTAAGCCTAGCTGGGCAGGAAGGTAGTGGGTTTCCTACCCCGTGAGAAATGTTGTTTTTGAGAGTGGGTTTGCGCCCACTCTTTCATCATTGTGAGCAATTAGGCTCTTTGATCATCGAGAAAAGATCGGGGTGCAACGGGCAATTGTTATCCTTTTGCCGGTGCCGCTGTAGACGGTCGTCTGGGCGGATTCCGGTGGTTGAGGCATAACCGAATCTCGCTCCAGAGCGAACCCGGCTGGTCAGAGTTAGATCCTCCGTGATACCGCCGCTTCAGAGGTGACAAGGAGCACTGCTGTGTAATGATGTTAGATAGGTCGTAACCAGGCGGAATAAGCTTATTTCCTTGATGGAAGAATGATAATGCCTTGTTGGCAGCAAACTGCGGCCTTGGGAGGCGGTACAGTGGATAAGAAGAGAATCCTTGCGGTTGTCGGCCGGTTGGCGGAGTCTGCAGCCGAGGCCAGGGGTCTGGACCTGGTGGAAGTGGAGTTCGAAAAGGAACCGAGTGGGTGGTATTTGAGGGTTTTCCTTGATAAACAAGGTGGAGTCTTGGTGGAGGACTGCCAGGCTGTCAGTGAAGAGCTGAGCCGTTACCTGGACGAAGCCGACCCGATTCCTGTCAATTACTTTCTTGAGGTGTCTTCGCCCGGCCTGGAAAGGCCGTTAAAGAAGCGGGACGATTTCATTCGGTATACCGGGCGACAGGTTGAGGTCAGTACCTATGCCCCGGTAGATAACCAGAAAGAGTTTTGCGGAGAACTCCTGGGATTGGAGAAGGACAGCATCCGGCTTCAACTAGAGGACGGTAGGGTCGCCACGCTTCCCCTGGAAAAGGTAGCCAAGGCCAGGCTAAAGGCTGAGTTTTAGAACCAACTGGGCACCTGTTTTCGAGCTGCCTGGCGGTGGTGGCCCAGGGGTGATGTTACGGAAGGTTAAAGGAGGTACGTCCGACTATGAATGCCGAGTTTATCGGCGCCCTAGAACAAATAGAGGAAGAAAAGGGGATCTCAAAGGAGGTCTTATTGGAGGCGATTGAGGCTGCTCTGATCTCCGCCTACCGCCGGAATTTTGGGTCGGCCCAAAATGTCACTGTTCAGATCGGCCGCGACACAGGCGACATCAAGGTTTATGCCCGGAAAATGGTTGTGGAGGAGGTCACCGACCCCAGGCTGGAGATATCCCTTGAGGAAGCCCGGGTCATCGATCCTTCCTACGACGTGGGGGATGTGGTGGAGCACGAAGTTACACCTAAAGAGTTCGGGCGGATTGCTGCCCAGACAGCCAAGCAGGTGGTTGTCCAGAGGATCCGGGAAGCGGAACGGGGTATCATTTACGAAGAGTACGCGAGCCGGGAAGGGGATATCGTTACCGGTATCGTGCACCGGACTGAGCACCGCAACGTTTATATCAACCTCGGAAAAACGGAAGCCATCCTTCTCCCTAACGAGCAAATGCCGGGCGAAGTCTACCGGCAGAATGACCGCATTAAGACTTATATTGTAGAAGTGCGGAAAACCACCAAAGGACCCCAGATCTTTGTGTCTAGAACCCATCCCGGCCTGCTCAAGAGGCTGTTTGAGCTGGAGGTACCTGAGATTCATGACGGAGTGGTGGAAATCATGGCCATCGCCCGCGAGGCCGGTTACCGTTCCAAGATCAGTGTTCATTCCGAGGAAGAAAAGGTCGACCCGGTGGGAGCCTGCGTGGGCCAGAAAGGGATCAGGGTTCAAACCATCGTCAGGGAGCTCAAGGGCGAGAAAATTGATATTGTTAGGTGGAACCCTGATCCGGCTCAGTATGTTGCCAATGCCTTGAGCCCGGCCAGGGTTCTCTCGGTGGAAATCGACGAAGAACAAGGAATTGCCCGGGTGGTAGTGCCGGATTACCAGCTTTCTCTGGCCATCGGTAAAGAGGGGCAGAACGCCAGGCTTGCGGCCAAGCTAACTGGATGGAAGATTGATATCCGGAGTGAGAGCCATAGTATTGCTGCACGGGATGAGGCAGAAAACGAAGAAGGAGACGAAACCACGGGGCCTGGGGGGACTGGGGAGGTTGAAAAAGACAACGTTCCCTCGGAACCAGCCGAACCTCTCGAAAGGCGGGAGGTGTCGTCCGAAACCCTTGCCGGCAAAGCCGGTCTAGATGAAGGGTTGGAAGAAAAGGCACCAGGGGAAAGTGACATGGAAAAGGAGACCTTGGCAGAAAGTGATGGAGAAAGACCCGGTGCTTCTTAAGAGCTTCGCCGGATGAAACCTGAAAAAGGGGTGGGGGAGATGGCGAAGAAGAGGAAGAAGAGAAAGATACCGCAACGAATGTGCGTGGGCTGTGGGACAGGCCGGGATAAACGGGAACTGGTTCGTATCGTGAGGACTCCGGAGGGTGAGGTGCAAGTCGATCCAACGGGAAAGAAGTCTGGGAGGGGGGCTTATCTTTGTCCTAATCCCGACTGCCTGCAGGAAGCTCTAAAGCGGAAGAAACTAGATCGGGCCTTAAAAACATCCCTTTCTGAAGAAACAGTGGCCCAGATTCGGGTTGAGTTTGAAGCATGATTGGGAGGGTGCAGGGATTATTAGGGCTGGCGCGTCGGGCTGGCAAACTGAAGGCTGGTTTTACCACCTGCTGTGAGAGTGTTTTGAAAGGAGAGGCCCGGCTGGTGGTGGTTGCAGAAGATGCCGGGGTCGGTGTTGTGCGTGAATTTACCCGCCTGTGCAACCGGCAAAGGGTCTCTCTTTTTCGCCACGGAACACGGGAATTACTGGGCCGGGCCATCGGAAAGGCACCATGTTCTGTGTTGGCTGTAACCGACGATGAGTTTGCTGGCGCGGTGGAAAGGCTTCTGGCCCGCCGGCCAGAATGAAACAGGGATCCGGTTAACGGGGGTGAGATATTGAGCAAGGTTCGTGTTTACGAGGTTGCCAAGAAACTAGGTGTGAGCAGTCGGGAAGTAATCTGGGGGCTAGGGCAGATCGGTGTCCAGGTTAAGAACCATATGAGTTCTGTGGATGAACCTGTGGCAGAGAAGGTCATAGATTTTCTGAGCAATTTAGGCAAGAAACCGCGGGAGGAGCAGGAGCCAGTAGAGGTTCCTACTGTTCAGCCAGCCCCAAAACAGCATGGGGAGAGAGCAAAAAAAACCACCAGTACCCGGACTGGAAGGGCTCCAACCCAGGAGAAAAAAGAAGGCAGGAAGGAAGTCAAAAAGGAGGAAAGAAGGAAAAGGCCCGCCCGGATGGCTGACAGGAAGGCCGAAACGAAGGCGAGGCCGTTCCGCCCGAAAAAGGGTGTGCAGCAGCCTGAGCCTGGCGGTTCTATTTCTTTTGAGCGCAACCCCACTGTTAGGGAGTTGGCCCAAAAACTGGGTCTGACCCCGAACGAGACCATCAAGCAGCTGATATCCCTGGGGGTCATGGTATCCCTCAACCAAGAAGTGGATATTGAGACGGCTTCGATTCTGGCTACCGAGCTTGGTTTCACCGTAGAGGAGAGGAAGAAAGAATCGCCCACTGAAGAGGTCGATATCTTGGAGAAGCTGGAACGCGAGGAGGACCAACAGGAAGACCCGGGTCTCCTGCGGCCGCGGCCGCCAGTAGTAACGGTTCTGGGACACGTTGACCACGGGAAGACCTCCCTCTTGGACGCCATCAGGGAGACCAAGGTCACTGCCACTGAGGCAGGTGGTATTACCCAGCATATCGGGGCCTACATGGTTGAATTTGACGGCAAGAAAATCGTCTTCTTAGACACCCCGGGCCACGAAGCCTTCACGGCCATGAGGGCGCGCGGCGCCCAGGTCACGGATCTGGTGGTTTTGGTGGTTGCTGCCGACGACGGGGTCATGCCGCAAACGGTGGAGGCCATCAACCACGCCAAGGCGGCCGGCGTGCCGATTATCGTCGCCATCAACAAGATAGATAAACCCGGGGCCAATCCAGAACAGGTTAAGCAGCAGCTGGTCGACCACCAACTCGTGCCGGAGGAATGGGGCGGAGATACTGTTTACGTTTCGGTTTCAGCCCTGAAGAGGCAGGGCCTTGAAGACCTGCTTGAAATGATCCTGCTGGTGGCACAGATGCAGGAGCTCAAGGCCAACCCAGACCGCCTGGCCAGGGGAACCGTGATTGAAGCCAGGCTGGACAAGGGGCGGGGGCCGGTGGCAACTATCTTGGTTCAAAAAGGAACCTTGCGCGTGGGTGATGCCTTTGTGATTGGTTCCACTTACGGTAAGGTTAGGGCCATGTTGGATGACAGGGGGCGGCGGGTAAAAGCCGCCGGGCCTTCGACACCCATCGAGGTCCTGGGTATCTCCGATGTTCCCGAGGCTGGGGACTCGCTGGTCGTCGTGGAGAGTGAGAAGGAAGCCCGGGAGATTGCCGAGGCTCGAGCCCGCCGGAAAAGGGAGACTGACCTCAAGGCCCATGAAAGGCCGTTCCTGGACGACTTGTTTGAGCGCATGAAGGAAGGGGATGTTAAGGAGCTCAAGCTGGTGGTTAAGGGGGATGTCCACGGTTCAGTGGAAGCGATATGCCAATCCTTGGAAAGGCTTGACCTTGGTGAGGTAAAAGTGAATGTGATCCATGGTGGTGTTGGTGCCATCAATGAATCAGACGTGATGCTGGCTGCGGCTTCTGACGCCATCGTAGTTGGGTTCAACGTCAGGCCAGATCCCGGGGCACGGAAGAACGCCGACAGGGAAGGCGTTGAGATCAGAACCTACCGGGTTATTTATGAAGCCATCGAAGATATCCGGGCAGCCATGAAGGGGATGCTGGCACCGAAATTCAAGGAAATGGTTATCGGCCGGGCCGAGGTCCGGGCTACCTTTAAGGTGCCTAAAGTCGGGGTTATTGCGGGCAGCTATGTTACCGACGGCAAGGTTACCAATAAGGCCAAGGTGCGCATTCTCCGGGATGGTATCGTGATCCACGAGGGCAGGGTTGGTTCGCTGAAGCGCTTCAAGGATGACGTTAAAGAGGTAGCCAGTGGATATGAATGCGGTATTGGCGTGGAAAACTATAACGATCTCAAAGAAGGCGATATCCTTGAGTTTTACATCACGAAAGAAGTTGCCTGACGGAGAGGTCGATCGTTGATTATTGGAACCTGTCGCCTAGAGCTGGCGCTGCCGAAGAATGGTACCCTGAAGGGGAAGCGTCGCGTGGTAAAGAGTATTATCGACCGGGTCCGGAAGCGTTACAACGTGGCGGTAGCGGAAGTAGACTGCCAGGACCGGCATGATCTGGTCGTACTGGGGATTGCCTGTGTGACCAATGAACAGAGGCATGCGAGCCAGCTTCTAGCGGCGGTGGTCAGCTGGATCGACAGAAATGCCGAGGGCTATCTCATTGACTACTACACGGAAGTACTTCACTGATGGACGGAGTGGTCTGGCCATGGTGCGACAACGGGCTTACCGCGTAAGGGAAGCTATCAAGGAAGAAATTAGTGATATCCTCAAGAACAGGCTCAAAGATCCCCGGATTGGTTTCGCAAGTGTTGTGGATGTCGAGGTTTCCGGTGACCTGAGACACGCGAAGGTTTTTATCAGTGTACTCGGAGGCGAGGAGAAGAAGATCCAGACCTTGGAAGGGCTGCGCAGTGCAACTGGATTTATCCGCAGCGAGGTTGGAAAGAGGATCCGCCTGCGCCATACCCCGGAGATAGTTTTCTACCTGGATGAATCAATCGAACGTGGGGTCCATATTTCGAAGCTTCTGGAAGATGTCAAGAGGATGGAAGGGGCGGGCGAGAAGGAATGAATGAGGGTTCCCGAGGCGCCAAGACTACAGTCCCAGGTCCAGTCCTTGACGGTTTGAAAGGTGGACAGAAGTTCGTGATTACGACCCACCTGCAGCCGGACGGAGATGCGGTTGGTTCGGCTCTCGGTCTTAGCCTGGGCCTGGAGAGTGCCGGAAAAGAGGTGACCCTGGTTGCGGCCGACCCGCTACCCCCCAGATATGCCTTTCTGAAGAGGTTTCGACCCTGGTTTAAGCCGGATGATGTATCCGGCTTCTATGATGCTGCTATTTTCGTTGACTGCACGGACCCTGAAAGGGCAGGGGGAGGGAAAGGGATTTCCGAACTGGCTCGTATGGTCATCAACATCGACCATCACGTTTCCAATTCCGGGTTCGGTGACGTGAAATATGTGGATGCCAAGGTTTCGGCGGTCGGCGAGCAAGTCTTCTATCTCCTCAAGGAACTCGGGGTCCAGGTTGACCCGGTGGTGGCAACTTGTCTCTACACCGCGATTTCGACGGACACCGGGTCTTTTCGCTACGAAAACACGGGTGTTGAAACCCACCGCGTGGTGGCTGAGCTCCTGGAGCTGGGAGCCGACACGAGGTTGGTGGTGGAAAAGGTCTACGAGGAAAAAAGCCTCTCTGCCTTAATGCTTTTAGGCCAATCCCTGTGTACCCTGCGGACCACCGCGGGCGGCCAGATAGCGTGGATGTGGGTAACACGCAGCATGCTGGAGAAATGTGGGGCCCGGGAGGACGAAAGCGACGGGATTATCAATTACGCCTCCAGTGTTGAAGGCGTGGAGATTGGGATCCTTTTTCGCGAGGCGGCTGGAGGGCGGATCAAGGTAGGCCTGAGGTCCAGGAAAAAGGTGGATGTAAGCGAGCTGGCCATGGTTCTTGGTGGAGGTGGACACCCGCGGGCGGCCGGGTGCTGGCTGGAAGGGGAAAAGCGAGAGGTGGAAAAAAAGGTTCTGGATTTGGCCGAAAAACTCGTAGACCAAGGTAAAGATGGTGACCTGAAGTGGATGGGGTACTGAACGTATTGAAACCTCCTGGAATGACCTCTCACGACGTGGTTTCTCACCTGCGACGCCGGCTGGGCGTAAGGAAGACAGGCCACGCCGGAACCCTGGACCCCCCGGCAGCGGGGGTGCTTTTGGTTTGTCTCGGGCGGGCCACTCGTTTGAGTGAGTACCTGGCTGGATGTGATAAGTTCTACCGTGCCGAGTTAACCTTTGGGGTCGAAACGGATACCCAAGACCAAACCGGAAAGATTACCTCCAGGCGGGATGCTTCTTCACTGGACCGCCAGACAGTGGAGAGGGTTCTCCGGGGTTTTCTCGGAGTTCAGGAACAGGTACCCCCCATGGTTTCAGCCAAGAAGTGGAAGGGGATGAAGCTTTACGAACTGGCCCGCAGGGGCGTAACCGTGGAACGCAAGCCCCAGAGGATTACCGTGCATTCCTTGGTTCTGCGGCAGTTTAGCGAAGGGAAATTCCCCAGGGCCCTTTTGGATATCTCTTGTTCAAAAGGGACTTACATCAGGACCCTCTGCCGCGATATCGGAGCAAGAGTCGGGTACGGGGCCCACCTGTCCGCCCTCATCCGTACCAAAGCCGGGGGTTTCAATCTATCCGAGTCCTTGACCCTGGAGGAGATCGATGAACTGCACCGCCGGTGTTGCCTGGGAGAAGCACTCATTTCCATGAACAGTGCTGTTCGCCACTTGCCGGCTGTGGTTTTGACCGAAAAGGCAGCAGCCAAGACTAGAAACGGTGTCCCACCTTTATTCGACGAGTGTGCTGTCCTTCCCCACGGGCTTGAACCGGGAATACGGGTCCGGGTGCAGTGGCCGGCAGGCCACCTGCTGGCCGTTGCGAGGGTCAACAGTGATGGTACTGGTTTCAGGCTAGAGAAGGTATTTCCGACCTAATAACGGAGCGATGGATCATGGAAGTTGTTCGCCATCCCCGGGAGCTGGCAGGCTTCAGGAAACCGGCTTTCCTTGCTATCGGCGTCTTTGACGGGGTTCACATCGGTCACCAGGCCCTCATAGAGGATGTGGTCTCCGCTGCCAGGCGGGCGGGAGGCACATCGGTGGTGGTAACTTTTCACCCTCACCCCTCTGTGGTTCTCTTGCCCGGGCGGGAGCCCTTGCTTTTGACCACTTTCGGGGAAAAGCTGGCCGTCCTCAAGGCCATCGGGGTGGACGTGGTTTTGGCCTTTCCCTTTACCCGGGCCCTGGCTCGCAAGACAGCCAGGCAGTTTGTCGAGGAACTGCTCTGGGCCGGTCTGCACCCCCGGTCGATATCAGTGGGTTACAATTTTACTTTCGGCCGCGGTGGGCAGGGGAAACCAGACCTTTTGAAAAGAATGGGCGGGGAACTGGGTTTTGAGGTCAGGGTCTTTAAGCCTGTCTCTTTCGGGGGACTAACCGTTTCCAGTACAGTGGTGCGCCGGGTCCTCGGAGAGGGAAGGGTGGGGTTGGCCTGGAATCTACTGGGGAGGCCGTATTCGGTGACTGGGAAGGTTCAGCGAGGTGACGGCCTGGCCACCACCCTGGGTTTTCCAACCGCTAACGTCGGTCTTCCGGGTTACAAGGCCCTCCCCCTCAGGGGCGTTTACGCGGTGACGGCAAAGATTGGGTCAAAGGAATTCAGCGGGGTCGCTAATTTAGGGCGGCGGCCAACCTTCGGAGGAAATGAGGACAGGCTCGAGGTTCACCTGCTTGATTTTGACGCCTCTATTTACGGGGAAGAGTTGGAAGTGGCATTTATCAGGTGGATTCGCTCCGAACGCGGTTTTTCTGGCCCTGAGGCGCTGGAAATCCAAATCCGGCAGGACGTCAAGGAGGCCAGAAGAGCCCTGGCGGCCAGGGTGAAGGGGAATAGGGTCCTTTGAAGTTCGGTATTGGTAGGTATGAGTAGTCCCTCGTGCCACCGCGCCGGAAGGGCGGGATGAAGCGCTGGTTTGGTTAGTGTAAAGTTTTAGTAGGCGGTAGGAGGAATTAGGGATAAAGAGATAAAAAGAGAGACCT
>SESX01000209.1 GCA_004367365.1 Candidatus Acetocimmeria pyornia | reverse complement strand
ATCAAGCTGACCCCTTCGAAATGTATCGCCTGCTCCATCTGCGCCCAGGTCTGCCCGGTACAAACCATTACGGTCACGGCCAGGCGAGACCCCGAAACCAGGAAGCGCCGGCTGGTGCGTTTCTCGGTAGATTACGGCCGCTGTATTTACTGCGGCTTTTGTGTGGAAAACTGTCCAACCAACGCTATCGTCAACAGCCAGGAATTCGAACTGGCTACCTTCTGGCGTGAATCACTGCACCGCCAGTTGTACCCGGTCCCGGCAGAACAGGAAGTGGGCCGGACTGAACCAGCCCAGGAAAGCGGGGTGAGTGTATCTTGACTGTCGTCTTTTGGATTGCCGCCGCACTCACTGTTCTAGCAGCCCTGACCATGGTTGGGGTTACCAACCTAGTGCACAGTGCCCTGGCATTAGCCCTGAGCCTGCTTGGAATCGCCGTCCTCTTTATCTTACTCTCAGCTGACTTCCTGGCTGCCATCCAAATCTTGATTTACGTCGGCGCAGTAGTTGTTCTCCTGGTATTTGGTATCATGCTCATCCAACGTGGAGACATGAAAGAAAGCAACTTGCCAAACAGGTATGTAGGGGTAGCCACTCTTGTCGTCCTGGTTGTGGTGGGGCTTTTTTCGTGGCTTATAAGCACCACAGATTGGCAGGTCAGTACGGCAGCACCGGTTCCGAGCACGGTAGAACCCATCGCCCGGCTCCTCTTTACCAGGTACATCATCCCCTTTGAAGTAGCGGGCTTGCTTCTTCTGGCTGCTGTTATCGGTGCGATCATCCTGGCCAGAGAGGTGAAATCAAAATGATTACCCTGACCCACTACCTGGTCCTGGCCGCAGTTCTCTTTGGCATCGGACTCTTTGGTGCTTTGACAAAACGTAATGCCATCGGCATCTTCATGGGCATTGAGTTGATGTTGAACGCGGTAAACCTCAATCTCGTTGCCTTCTCGCGCTTCATAACACCTCAGGTGCTCGTGGGACAGACCTTCGCCGTCTTCACCATCGTGGTGGCGGCCGCGGAAATTGCCGTGGGTCTGGCGATTGCCATTACCCTGTACCGTGAACGCTCCACCATTAATGCCGATGAACTCGACCTGATGAAGTGGTAATGCTAGAAGGTAAATAACAGAAGGTAGGTGGCAAAAGTGATTCAGTACGCCTGGCTCATACCACTGTTACCACTGGCGGCCTTCGCGGTAATCATCTTTTTCACGGGACGTAACCGCCTCCTTTCCGCCGGTGTGGCTATTGCAGCCATGGTTTTGTCCACGATGATTTCGACCGGTATTCTCTTGGAGTACCTGGCCAACCCCATTCCGGTCGAATACGCGTTGAAGTGGATTGATATCACCAATCTTACCGTTGAGATGGGTGTTCTCATAGACGGAATCAGTGTCATGATGCTCTTTGTGGTTACCTTTATCGCCACGTTGATCTTCATCTACTCCCTGGGTTACATGCACGACGACCCCGGCTTCAGCCGGTTTTTCGCCTACTTGAGCTTATTCACCTTTGCCATGCTAGGCCTGGTCTTGGCCAATGATTTCCTCCAGATGTTCGTTTTCTGGGAACTCGTTGGTCTTGCCTCTTACCTCTTGATCGGTTTCTGGTTCGCCAAGCCTGCCGCTGCCCAAGCTGCTACGAGGGCCTTTGTCGTCACCAGGTTCGGAGATTTCTTCCTGCTTTTAGCAATTCTAACCCTCTTTGCCATCTTTGGCACCTTTAATTTCGACGAGCTGGCCGAAGGGATTGCCGGCTACAGCAATGCCGCCGTCTTAACCGTCGTGGCCATCCTGGTCTTCCTGGGGCCGGTAGGTAAATCGGCACAGTTCCCGATGCACGTCTGGCTACCAGACGCCATGGAGGGTCCGACACCAGTCAGTGCCCTGATTCACGCCGCAACCATGGTGGCAGCCGGTGTCTACCTGGTGGCCCGGACGTATTTCCTCTTCGCGGCCTCCCCGGTTGGCCTGGAAGTGGTGGCCTATATTGGTGGTTTTACCCTGGTTTTCGCCTCAACCATCGCCTTCACCCAATTTGACATCAAGAAAATCCTAGCATATTCCACCATCAGTCAGTTGGGCTACATGTTTCTTGGGCTCGGTGTCGGTGGCTTCACAGCCGGTACCTTTCACCTGATGACCCACGCCTTCTTTAAAGCCCTCCTCTTCCTGGGCTCCGGCAGCGTGATCATCGGGCTGCACCACAAACAGGACATCCGCGAGATGGGTGGGCTTTATAAGAAAATGCCCATCACCACCATCACCTTCCTGGTGGGCGCCCTGGCCATCGCCGGTATCTACCCCTTAAGTGGTTTTTGGAGCAAGGATGCCATTCTCGCTGCCACCCTGGAATCGGGGCATGTAGTCCTGTACGGTACTGCCGTCATCGGTGCCTTCATGACCGCCTTCTACATGTTCCGCCTCTTTTTCATTGCCTTCATGGGGGAACCGCGCTCCGAAGCCCACGAAACCTCTCCTTCCATGACGGTACCCCTGGTGATCTTGGGGCTCTTCTCGATCTTCGTGGGCCTGGTGGGCTCACCACTGGTACATGACGGTTTCGGCCACTTTATCTTCTACGGTGAACCCGTGGCTGAACACCTCGACCCGGGGATCGCCCTGACGTCAAACCTGGTCGCCCTCATGGGTATCGCCGCCGCGTGGCTTATCTACGGCGTCAAGGTCCTGTCCCTGGAGCCTTTCGCCAGGACCTTCCAGGCAATCTACAACCTTGTCCTCAACAAGTACTATTTCGACGAAATCTATGCCTTCCTCGGCAATCGCGTGGTAGAAGGCATTTCGAGCGCTTTCCACTGGCATGACAAGTATATTGTTGACGGCGTAGTTCACGGTGTCGCCAACCTGACCAATTGGACCGGTGCCAAGCTTCGTTTCCACGAGACTGGCCTTTTGCAAACCTATGCCCTGGTGATCCTCTCGAGCGTAGCCGTCTTGGTGCTACTCCTGGCTGTACTTAACCCACCATTGGTGCTGAAACTAGGAGGTGCGCTATGAACTTCCCATTCCTTTCCGTCATCATGCTGGCTCCCCTGGCCGGCGCGTTAATCATCCTGTTTCTTATCAAGGAGGACCTGCACGTCAGGATCGTCTCCGCCGTCGTGAGTGCCATTTCCCTGGCCCTTTCGGTTTTCGTCTATTTCACCTATGACCGGGTGGTCGGGGGAATGCAGTTTGTAGAAGAAATACCGTGGATCCAAAAACTGGGGGTTTCTTACTCCCTAGGGGTTGATGGCATCAGCCTTCCGATGGTGCTCCTCACCGGGCTGGTTATTTTCACCGGTATCTTTGCGTCCTGGACCGGGATCACCAACCGGGTAAAGGAGTTCCACATTGCGCTTCTCATCCTCGTCACCGGTGTCTTCGGTGTCTTTATGACCCGTGATCTCTTCTTCTTTTTCGTCTTCTACGAGATCGCCGTCATCCCAATGTACCTCTTGATCGGTATCTGGGGAAGCACCCGAAAAGAGTACGGGGCCATGAAGCTGACCATCTACCTGATGCTGGGCAGTGCCTTCCTCCTCATCGGTATCATCATGCTTTACCTGGCCTCAGGGACAGGAAGCTTTGATATTGCTACCCTGGCCAGTGTCGAGTACGAACGCAGCCTCCAGAACATTGTTTACCTCTTGATGCTGGTAGGTTTCGGTGTTCTGGCTGCCCTCTGGCCCCTGCACACCTGGTCCCCTGATGGTCACGTGGCAGCGCCAACAGCGGTAAGTATGCTTCACGCCGGCGTCCTTATGAAATTAGCCGCCTACGGCTTGGTCCGAGTGGCTCTCTTTGCTCTCCCTGAGGGAGCACAAACCTGGGCCCCGGTTATCGCCACCC
>SESX01000208.1 GCA_004367365.1 Candidatus Acetocimmeria pyornia | reverse complement strand
TGGTAAAGGCCCTGGTTACAGGCCGGCCCAAGGATGGCGTGGTCTTTATGCCTTTCCACTTTGCCGAGGCGGCGGCCAACGTTCTGACCAATGCTGCCTTGGATCCCACGGCAAAGATACCGGAATTGAAGGTCTGCGCGGTGCAGGTAGAGAAGCATCATGAAGGACCTGGGGTTAAGACGGGAGGCGGTGCGTAATGGCTTACAAAATGGTCCAGATGCCTGAAGAAGTGGCACAGAAGCTGCATTTGGTTGATGATATTGTCGAAAAATATAAGCAGGTGCCCGGGAGCCTGATCCCGATGCTCCAGGAAGTTCAGGAGTTGTTAGGATACCTTCCCCAGGAAGCCTTGAGAAAGATTTCCCGGGGATTAGAGATTCCCCTGAGCAAGGTTTTCGGTGTGGTGACCTTCTACACCCAGTTTCACACCGAACCACGGGGACGGAACATCATCAGGGTTTGTCTCGGTACAGCCTGTCACGTCCGTGGGGGACAAAATATCATGGCCAAGATTACCGAATTCCTTGGGGTCGAGCCCGGGGGGACAACCCCGGACCTTCGCTTCACCCTGGAACGGGTAGCCTGCCTGGGTGCCTGCGGGCTGGCCCCCGTGATGATGGTTAATGACCAGACCCACGGGCGCCTTACCCCGGACCAGGTGAAAGAGGTACTTTCTCGGTACCAATAGGGTAATTTCTGTTGCGTGGTTCTTGCTCCCCCCGGCAGCCGGCAAAGACTCAGGCAGGGGGCTTTCCTGGAGCGGGGATTACCGGGCATGAGACTGAAACGGGGGAGAGGGATGGAGGAGAGACAGAACTTCAACCTTGCGGAAAAGAAAAAGATTGTTTGGATCAGGCTTGACCCTGCCAACGGGGCGGGTGATTGCCGGGAGGATGTTTGGGATACTCTGGTTACAGAGTATCCCTTCACCATTTTTTTCAACGAGACCGAACTGGCCACCCTATTATGCAGTCCAGATGAACTTGAGGCCCTCGCGTATGGTTTTCTCTTTGGCGAGGGCCTCATTGATGAACCTGGGGATTTGGACCGGCTTGAAATTGACCCTGAGAAGGGGGAAGCGAGGGCCCTGACGGAGCGAACAAACCTGGCGGCCAAGGTTGTCGGGCGGAGATTTATCCCATCGGGGTGTGGCTCAGGTTCTGTTTTCTACCGGCTCCAGGACGTCTTGAGCCACCGGAAGGTGGGAAAAAGCCTCAAAGTGGAGGCAGTGACCCTTCTTCAAGGTATGAGAGGGCTGCAGAAGCGGGCACCTGTTTTCAGGGAAACCGGGGGTACTCATGCCGCGGCCCTTTTCATGCCAGGCTCCGGGCTTTTATACTCTTTTGAGGACATCGGAAGGCACAACGCGGTGGATAAAATCGTGGGCCGGTGTCTCCTGGACGGCGTGGACCCTGCCGATAAAGTGCTCTTGACTACAGGGAGGCTTTCCTCGGAAATGGTCTTAAAGACTGCCCGCATTGGGATCCCGGTGCTTGTTTCCCGGTCAGCCCCTACCGTGCTGGCGGCCCGGACGGCCGAGGAACTGGGGGTGACCCTGGTGGGGTTCTGCCGGGGGAGGAGGTTGAGCCTTTACTCCCACCCGGAACGTATTTTGGGTGGCGGGTTGGAGCCCGGGAAGGAAGATGATGGGGGAGGCAAGAAGTAGTTGTGGAACGAGCAACCTTCTGCTGCCCTGGCTTTAAGTGACCGGGATTGGGATCTGGGGTCTAGACTGGGTTAACGTTAACGGGGACTGTGTCCACCGGGCACCTTATCGGGGCCAGTGGGGGTCGGATCCTGGTGACGTTAATCTACGAACTGTGCCGGCGTGGTGGAGGGTAGAGCCTGGCCACCACCTGTAGTGGAGTGGCCCAGGGAGAAGTGACGGTGGTTGCGTTTTGAGGGCGGGCTGTAGGAATAGGCGTCATCCTGCTGATTCTGAAACTGGTGAAGACTGGCTTGAAAACAGGTGTAAGGAGGATGAGACGAAAGTGGAGATCAAAAAGGTCATGGTGGTTGGGGCCGGGCAAATGGGGTCTGGTGTTGCCCAGGTAGCGGCCCAGGCCGGTTGTGAAGTGGTAATCCAGGATCTCGAGCAGGAGTACGTCGACCGGGGAATGAAAACCATCGAAAAGTTTTTGTCCAGGGCCGTGCAAAAGGGCAAGATGTCTGAAGCGGATCAAGAAGCTGTCCTTGCCCGGATCTCAACTACCCTCGACCTCGAGGAAGCAGCAGATGCCCAGGTGGTAATTGAGGCCGTGGTTGAGAACCTGGAGGTCAAGAAGGACGTCTTCGGTAAGCTGGAAGATATTTGCCCTGCAGATACCATTTTTGCTACCAACACTTCCTCCCTGTCCATTACAGAGATTGCCACGGCCACCAGGCGCCCGGAAAAGGTTGTCGGCATGCACTTTTTCAACCCGGTTCCCTTGATGAAACTGGTGGAAGTCGTCCGGGGCCTGGTTACCGCCGAGGAAACCATGAAGATCATTGAAGACCTGGCCCGGAAATTTGGTAAGACTCCAGTGCGGGTCGAGGATTACCCCGGGTTTGTCGCCAACCGTCTCCTGGTCCCGATGATTAATGAAGCCTGCTTTGTCTTGATGGAAGGTATCGCCAGTGCAGAGGATATCGACACCGTCATGAAGCTGGGGACCAACCATCCCATGGGACCCCTGGAGCTGGCGGACCTTATCGGCCTGGACACCCTTCTTTACGTCATCGAGGTTCTTTATGAAGGCTATGGAGACCCCAAGTACCGGCCCTGCCCGCTGCTGAGGAAGATGGTGGCGGCCGGTCACCTGGGGAGGAAGACCGGAAAGGGTTTCTACGACTACAAGTAGTGGATTAAGGCGAGGGGGGAACTGGGTTGCCCTACGAATACGTGATCATCGAAAGGGACGGGGAGGTGGGGATTCTCACCATAAACCGTCCCAAGGCCCTCAATGCTTTGAACCGGGAGGTTCTTGTTGATCTTAGGAAAGCCATCGAAGAACTCCGTGACGATGATACGGTTAAGGTGATCATTATTACCGGCGCGGGCGAGAAGAGCTTTGTTGCCGGAGCCGATATCGGGACGATGCAGCCCTTCGGCGTGCAGGAGGCCCGGGATTGGGCCAGGCTTGGGCAGTCCGTCCTGACTGAAATCGAAAACTTGGAAAAACCGGTTATTGCCGCCGTGAACGGGTTTGCCCTTGGTGGTGGCTGTGAACTGGCCCTGGCCTGTGATATCCGGATTGCCTCTGATCAAGCCAAGTTAGGCCAGCCCGAGGTTGGGCTCGGGATCCTCCCGGGTTACGGTGGTACCCAGCGCCTACCGCGGTTGGTGGGTAAGGGGACGGCCAAAAGGCTTATTTTCACCGGTGAAATGATTGGGGCCGAGGAGGCGAGAGAGATCGGCCTGGTGGACATGGTGGTCGGGGCGGACGAGTTGATGGAAGCGGCACTGAAAATGGCCAGGACCATTGCTTCTAAAGGTCAGGTGGCCGTACGCTTAGCAAAGATTGCCATCAACCGCGGGTGTGACATGGACCTCGCATCGGGGATTGCTTACGAGGCAGAGGTTTTCGCCGAGTGTTTTGCCACCGAGGACCAGAAGGAAGGCATGAAGGCTTTCCTTGAGAAGAGAAAGCCGCGGTTTACCGGGAAGTGATTCAGGCCGTAGCAAAATCGGCCTCGTAGAAGCCGAACCGGTGGTCGGGCTAAGCCCTGGACCACCGGTCATCATCCTCATCGCCATCATTATCTGGCTTATCCCTATTTTCATCCTGCGTGGTGCCGCCGCGCCCCAGGGCGGCATGCGGTGGCTGCGGCTGGTCCTCCGCCGCCTGCGGTTCTTGAACTTGTTCGCTGACCGCCGCTCAGGAAGCCCGCGCCTACCGGTTGTTTGTACCTCTTGT
>SESX01000207.1 GCA_004367365.1 Candidatus Acetocimmeria pyornia | reverse complement strand
TTTGATTCCTAGCTTTTCCCCCCTGGCCACGAGGTCTTTGATGGTCTCCCCAGGCTTCCACTGTGCAGCCGCTGCTGTGGCTTCCTTGATCTCCGGGGCCTGGTCACCATCCTTTTTCCTGTAGGTCTCTTTGTAGGTCCGCCTTGTGGATTCCTTGACGTCTTGAGCCCGGCGAATCAAATCTGCCAATCGTTCCGGGTCGAAGTTGACGTTGGTTGTCGTGGCAAACAAACCTTCGGTGATGAGGGTGTCGGCCTCCGGGGTTTCGGCGCCCAGTTCTCTCGCCTTACTGGCATAGAGGGCGATTCCCTTCATTTGAAAGACAAGTAGGTCCTGGAGGGCCGCTACATCAGGGTCTTTACCGCAGACTCCCCTTGTTGTGCAACCAGTGCCCTTTGCCTTCTCCTCGCATTGATAGCAGAACATCGTTTCTCCCCTTTCGCAAGTTTGTGGCAAGTCTTGTCCGTCGTGGACTGATCAGAAAGCCATGGTATATTGTAGTGGGTCCTGCAGATTGATGCTGTGAGCTCAATCACAAAATCATCATGCTGATTCTGAAGCCCTTGTGGCCGGATCATGACCTGCCCCGGCTTGCGGACCAGGTTGGTCCCTGGCTTGCTTTTGGGTGCTCCAAGAGGCCTGTCTCCGGCCCATGCGTGCCGGCAGGACTTCACGAGCGGTATCACCACAACCTTAACCAAGCTGGCAGGAAAAGGATAAAGGGAATTATTCTATAGAATCTAAAAGCCTGGGGGTATCATTCTTACACAGAGCCCTTGGAGATGATTCCCTAAGGATATGGACCATTTGCAGCCTACCGATGAGGAATAGAAACAGGAAGGCTTCGAACTGCAGGTGCTTGGAGCCTACCCATGAGGAATGGAAATTTCAGTTCGTCGGGGGGCAAGAAATTATGGAAAAGTTGTGCAGATTGTAGCCATGTGTGTCAAAAACTATACAAATAGCAGAAAACATGGCGGAACATTCACAATTATATAAATTCGTATATAGCGAGCCAGAAGGGTTTCTTGAAAGTATACAAGCGGTACAGATGCCAGCCCCTAGGTAGATCGGGGTGGGTCCGAATCCGGTTGCTTCGTGTTCTTCTCTTATCCTGTTTACAACCCCTGTTCCACCAACACACTGGTTGATGGCATGAGGTTTGCGTCTAGTGGCGGCTGGGGCTGTTAGAGCTGCATGAATATTCTTCCAAGGGGGTGTTCCATGGAGTAAGTTGGGAGTAAGTTTAAGAAGCAGTTTAGGCAAGTTCCAACCACTTCCATCAGAGGGAACCACTCTTGAGTTTCCGGAACACGATGTCTGCCAGGTGCCGGACCCTTTCCGGTTCGGGAGGTAACAGCGGATACACTGGAACAATCCTATCATGATCATATCTAGCTTGAAGCAAAAAGGACAAACACCGTCAGAAACTTCTGAATAAGGAGGCTGTCACCGTATGCCTGAGTATAGAAAATATTGGGACCCGGAACTGGAAACCATGTCCCGGGAAGAACTAAAAGAATACCAGTTGAAGCTGCTTAAAGAGACCTTGGAGCTGTGCTATGCCAAATCTCCGTATTACAAGCGCGCATTTGACGAGGCAGGAGTTAACCCGGCTGACTTAAATAGGCTCGAGGATCTCAAAAAATTCCCCACTATCAACAAAATGGTTCTGCGGGCAAGACAGCAGGAAGTGCCGGAGTTGGGCGATCTGATTTGCGTACCCGAGGAAGAAATAGTCTATATTTCTGTTTCCAGCGGATCTACTGGAGTGCCTACCGCATCCCCCTTTACCTACCAGGACTTTGAGGATTTTCAGGATTTTCAAGCACGGCTCTTCTGGTCCTCGGGAATGCGCCCCGCCGACCGTTATTGTCATGCTTTGAACTTTACCCTTTTTGTGGGCGGGCCTGATGTAATCGGGGCCCAGAAGGTGGGTGCGTTATGCATATGGGCGGGAGCGATACCATCGGAGCGGTTACTGGCCATTTTCCAGCAGTGGAAGCCAACCATTACCTGGACAACACCGTCATATGCCTGGTACCTTGGTGAGACTGCCAAGAGCCAGGGTATCGACCCGGTTAAGGACCTGAATATTAAAAAGATTTTCGTAGCCGGCGAGCCGGGTGGTTCCATCCCTGAAACCAGGGAACAGATTGAAGCCCTGTGGGGGGCCGACTTATACGATTATTATGGTTTATCTGACATTTTCGGCGCATGTGCCGGCATGTGTGAGTACAAGGAGGGTCTGCACTGGGCGGAAGACCACATTCTGGTAGAAGTTGTCGACCCGGATACGGGAGAAGAATTGCCCGAGGGAGAACGGGGCGAAATGGTCCTTACATCTCTTAAGAAGAAGGCCAGACCGCTGGTAAGGTTCCGCACGGGAGACATAGTTTCCTATACTACCGAACAGTGCGCCTGTGGCCGGACCCACATGCGGCTGCACGGCATCCATGGCCGTTTGGACGATATGTTAATTATCAAAGGTGTCAATGTGTTCCCCAGTGACATCGAAATGGTAGTGAGAAAGAATAAGGACTTGACAGGAGAATACCGCCTGGTGGTAACTGAGGAAAAGCACATGGCAGTACTAACTGTGGAAGTGGAGCATGCGCCACACCTTTACGGCAATACCCAGCGCCTGGCAGAAGAGGTCCAGAAGGAATGCATGAAGATTATTGGTATTCGCCCGCGGGTAAAGGTATTACCCCCTGATTCCCTGCCCAGGGCCACTCACAAGGCCAAGCGCGTGCTTGATCGAAGAAGTAGACCGGCTTAGAAAGCTGCCTTGCTCGGGAATATGTCTTGGTGCCCCGTCTTTCCCGTATGAGACAGTGGGTTGTAAATACTTGTAAAGGAGGAAATAGATGAAATGGCTTATTATATAGGAAAAACGCGTCCCAGCGATCCAAATGCCGAGCAACCTTATGCGCTGGGCAAACTCAAGCTCCGCCTGCCTTTCGTGCACTATGGCTGGGAATGGCCGGATGCGATCCAGGGGGCTATTCTTTCGGTGGTTCCCATGGGAATTATAGCTGCCATGAACAGTGTGCTGGGCATTCCGTTTGATGTGGCAATTACCATGGTTATTATCAATAACTTCATGTACCTCATTCATACTACCTTCGGTGACCCGGCCGTTGCAGGCTGGATCACGCCTGGTATTCCCCTATACATCGCTTTTCTAACTACTGGCTTTGCCGAGGGGCCCGAAAGGATTCAAGCCATGATTGCCCTTCAGCTGACGGTGGCAGCCATCTTCATCTTCTTTGCCGTCACCAAGCTGGCGGGAAGAGTAGTAGGGGCTATTCCCACCAGTATCAAGGCCGGTATCTTGCTGGGGGCTGCCATTGCTTCCATTATCGGTGAGTTCAAGGCTGAGGGTCGTGTTTCTCAATTTCCCGTCAGTATTTTGCTAGGTGTAGGTTTCTCTTTCTTCATGCTTTTTTCTGCCAGTACCGGGGAACTCAGGAAACGCTACAGTTTCTTCCGCTACGTTGCCCAATTCGGTATAGCCATCCCCTTTGCCCTGTCCTACCTGGTAGGATTGATAATCGGTGAAGTACAGATGCCCACCATATCCTGGTCTTTCACCCCGCTGGCAATTGGGGAAATGGTCAGAACACTGTCGCCATTTTCCATCGGGTTTCCTCCGGCCAGCTTCTATTTGAAGGCCCTACCGCTGGCCTTTGCGGCATATATTATCGCTTTTGGTGATATCCTTGTTGCATCCAGCTTGCTGAAAACCTGTGATGAGAAAAGAAAAGACGAAAAGATCGTATTTGAACCCGACCGCAACAGTTTTATCACAGGTTTACGTAATGCAATCGAAGGGCTTCTGTTTACTTACCTGCCGTTGAGCGGACCTCAATGGGTAGGTGGGCAGGCGCTGGTGGTAAACCGGTATATCAACAGTACCCGTGAGCAGGAAGACAGCTAC
>SESX01000206.1 GCA_004367365.1 Candidatus Acetocimmeria pyornia | reverse complement strand
TGGCACCACCAATAGTGCCAGCAAGCGTCCCAAGCCAAATGGCCAGCATATTATTAAGTGTAAAGACGTTTTCTAGCCCGGTAAGCAGATTTTCCAAAAAATACCCCTCCCTTCAGCTGAAAATCACGGCCAGGATCCCGTCTGGCAGCAGTACTCCCAAAACATACGCAAAAAGAAGGTACAGGAATGCAGTTAGAAACAAACTGCTTTTGGCCACTGTTTTCCAGTTTCTTACCCCCAAGATGATGATCAAGACGCCCAGAAAAGCAAAGGTGGAAATAATGTAGCCTAAAGGATTCATCAAGATTAGGTAGGCACTACAGGCCAATAGCACCGAACCCAGCTGATAGACCCAAGGTTGAACCCCTTTAGTATCGGGTTTATGAGCCGGGCTTTTCACGGTAAGGAGTGACTGCAAAACCAGGACGGCACTCATTCCAACAATAATGGCAGCCATGAAACGCGGGAAGTACGCTGGGCCAATGGGGTCATAACTTTCAATGTCAATCCACCGGGCCGACCAAACCCAGATAAATACCCCCAGACCGCCGAAAAGTACTCCCAAGATTGTGTCGGCATTAATTCTTTTCAAACTAACAGCCCTCCCAAGTCAACCGGCTTCCCGCCTGCTGGAAAGACGGGAAGCCGGCCCAGCTAAATCTTATAAACCCATCTTTTCAAGCATTTCTTTAAAGAACTGATGCTGCTCATCCATAGCCTTTGTCATTTCATCGGGACCCCGGTAAAGCGGGATAATATTCGAACTCTCGTAGTACTTCTTAAAAGCCGGATCATCGTATACCTTCCGGATAGCCTCGTTCCAGAACTCAATAATCTCGTCCGGTGTCCCCTTGGGAACCATCAGACCCCGGATTTTCTCGAAAACGAAATCGTAACCCTCCTCTTTCAGGGTCGGCAGGTCGGGTAAAGTCGGAATCCGCTCGCTTCCGAGGCCAGTGAGGAGTTTTACTTTGCCGGCCTCAACCTGCCCTTTGATTTCGGCGTACTCACCAATAGCTACATCCAGGTCCCCAGCCACCAGGGCTACGATAACATCGCCACCTCCCTCAAAAGGCACCAGCTTAATTTCCATTCCCGCTATTTCGGCAAAGCGTAAGGCACAAAGAGATTCGGCTGAGCCTGCATTTCCACCGCCCCACTTCTGTTGACCCGGCCTAGATTTGGCATCTTCCACGACATCGGCGAGGGAATCGTACTGGCTATCGGTCCTCACGAAGATAACGGTCGGGTCATAGAAAACCTGGGCAATCGGGTCAAAATCCTTGTAACTAACTGGCATCTCAACACGGAGCGGACTGGCAAGAATGGTGGACGAGATGCCAAGCAGCGTATATCCGTCGGGTTTAGCCCGGCTGACGTAAGTCCAAGCATTGGCTCCACCGGCCCCGACGCGGTTCTCAATAACGATGGGCTGTCCGAAGGATTTCTCCAAGGCTTTACCCAGGTTGCGAAGGAAAATGTCTCCACCTGAACCAGCCTTCGAGTGATAAACCAGGGTGATGGGTTTGGTCGGGTAATCAAGCTTAGCCGGTTCCTCGGCCTCCTTTACCTCCTCCCCTGCCTTTTCAGAAGACTCGGTTGCTTCTTCCTGCTGGCCGCCGCAGCCGGATAAGACAAGTAAGCCTACTGCCAGCAGCAATAGAATCGCAAGCCATGTGTTCCTTTTCACTCTAATCCCCCCTCAGAGTATTACCCGGAACCAGTTCTGAACCTTACCTCCTTTCAGCTTTGGGAACGAAAGGGCTTCTGTATGTAGTATACAATCCTAACCAAAAAATTCCTTCCCAGAACCTTAAAATAACTGACAAAATTTATGTAAGTCAGAATCTAGCTGTTTGGCCATCTGGCTCAACCCAGGAAGACCAGTGCTGGAGTGCAGCCGGTTAATGGGTGGTACGCATGGCTGCTTAGTTAATCAACCCGCAGTTTGGCCCATGGAACACCGTCTTGGGGGACAACTGCCCTAGAGCTACGACAAGTTACCTGGCTGTTCCTGTCATTTTCTGGGTTATAGTAGACAAGAAAAAGACCTCCTGGTTAAACGTGTAAAGACAACCAAAATACATCCAGGAGGGTTGGAGATTGCGGAAAATTACAACCGTAAACTAGGAAGGATATGGTAATTGGATAATAATGTGCTGATTGTTGGGATCGATGTAGACAGGAAGAAGCGCTGGGCGACCGGCATGGGTGGAGACGGCATCAAGTAACAAAGCCCTTCTCTTTGAAGAATAGCAAAGATAGGTTCTGGCGTTAGCGGGAAAAGTGGAAAAACCCCACCAAGCCAGCGTAGGAAATAAAAACGGTAAGGTTAGAGAAAATGTCCACCGTAGCCTTGACTCAGGCAGATTTTAAGACGCGACGGAAATGTGGTATATCTACCCTGAGTTCGTACTGTCAGTTCTGGAAGCCTTCAGGACCACTTCCTTCGCGTGTCTGGAATGTTGGCGGAGTGCCCTTTCTGCAGCTGCTGGGTCACGGGCTTTGATGGCCTCAAGAATCATCCAGTGTTCAGGCACTGAACGCCTGCGCCTTTCCGGGTCTGCCATGGAAAGGCGGCGGTAGCGGCCGATTTGCGTGAGAACAACATCAAGGAGCTGCTTCAGCCTGGAGCTGTGTCCAGCCTCGACTATGGCCTTGTGAAAGTCGCTGTTAAGGCTGATAAAATCAGAAATTCGCCCTTCTGCTAAGGCCACCTCGCTTTTCTTCAGGATTATCTCGAGAACGTCAATTTGGGCTTCGGAGATACGCTTGGCCGCCAGGAAGCCGGCCAGTCCTTCCAGCACTTCACGGATCAGGAATACCTCTTCAACCTCCTCCACGGAAAGCCCCTGCACAATGACACCCTTCCGGGGGGTTATTTCCGCAAGGCCTTCGCTGGCCAACCTTTGAAGCGCTTCCCGCACCGGTGTCCGACTGACACCCATCTGTTCAGCCAGGCTGGTTTCGACCAGCTTAGTCCCAGGTTTGAGAGTACCGTCAAGGATCGCATCCCGCAGCTTCTCGTAAACCCTGTCTCGAAGAGGCATCTGTTCTTCCAGGGTAATCTGGAGGGGATTATCCAAGGCTGCAGCCTCCCATCAAACTAATGTATTCAGCATACAGTCTACCATGCTGCATTTATTATAGCTGAATCCGTTCTTCGTATCAAGGAACTCTGGCCCGGTAGGCTGACGTGCACCCAAAAAGCAAGAATGCTCAAGCTCAAGTTTGAGACCTGAACCGTGAAAATCCCGAAGGCTCAAAGGTTTCCAGGCATGCGAAGACCAACGTACCACAACACCGAAGTGATCGATAACTTTTGAACAAAAGAGGAATCCTACCGGGTCCCTAGTCTTACAGACTTGAGTTATTTGAAGACCTTGGTAACCTTATTTTATTGACCTTAGCGGGCTCTGCATTTGACCTAACCACTGGTCTGATAGGGGAACTAGCCCTCCCATTGGTCGATTCCAGATCAGGACGTCCCAGTGGCCTGCGGAGTAGCTCCTACTAGGGCCCTCTTGATGGCCATCTCTTTTCCCTTAACAGCTGAACAGAACACGCCCGTTGTGGTTGCTAATTACGACCCATGTTGGGTTTATTTGCCATTTGAGTTAACGTAATCTGTACGTATCCAAGCGACTACATTTTGTTTCAAAGGGAAAAACATATGTCAACCATCGGATCAAGAATTAGCGAATTGAGAAATCTGTCACTACTCACATTGCGGAGAGTTATTAAGAAGGCTAACATCTCCCATTCTTTTTTCACCGAAATTGGGTCAGAAGGAACCCGTCCATCCCTAGATACTTTGAGTACCCCACACACCTCCGCGACGAACTTTCCGAGGAAGATTGAAACCATGTGTTTTTTCGCACGGCCAATAAAATGGCCGTGGCTAGGGGGTCCACAACCTCATGCGTGCAGTTTACTCCGACCCGAAACTATGGTAGGAGCTGGCATTAACTTATAAGCCAGACACTTGTTATGCGAAACCTCCTTTAACCTAACCA
>SESX01000205.1 GCA_004367365.1 Candidatus Acetocimmeria pyornia | reverse complement strand
CAGAAAAAGGTCAGTGCCCATACCTTGCGCCACAGCTTTGCAACTGCTCTCTACCGGAAAGGCGTAGGCATACTGGAGATTAGTGTTCTGCTTGGGCACGAGTCAGTGGAGACGACCCAGGTATACACGCACCTAGCCGGTGGCGAGCTCCAAAAGGCAGTAGAGGTCTTGTAAGGAGGTGGCGGCCTTGGGCGAACCAGACAGGGTTTTGGACGTGATCAGGCTCTTTGAACAGGGGAAGGATGCCAGGCAAATTGCCGAAGAACTAGGGTACGAGAATCCAAGAAGCATTTCCACCCTCATGAGGCGGCACGGGTATAAGTGGGACCCCGAAGTGCAGAATTATGTTCGGGTTGGACCCACGGGACCGCACCGCCGTCCATCCGGCACACTTGAGGATAGGGCAGACGAACTGCTCCGGCTCCTGGATTGGTTCAGGGGAATGGAGGCGGGAATGGCTTTGAGCAACTGCACCGTACGCAGGGTGTTCATCCTCCCCCGCTCGGTGGACGAACAGCTATGGCGCTTCAGCCTAGCGCACAACAGGTCAGAGGATGAAGTCCTCACGGCTGCCGTGACCGAGTTCCTGAGAAAGGCACGGTTTCGGGGAGGAATCGGGTGCGGTAAAAAGAACTGAGGTTTTAGTGTCGGGGTAGGGGGGAGGCAGATGCCGCAGGTTCTAAAAGAAGAGGTAAGGAAGGCCATTCTGGCAGCGGCCCTGGCTGAGTTTTACGAGAAGGGCTTTCGGAAGGGGTCGATGCGCGGCATAGCACGAAGAGCGGGAGTTGCAGTGGGCAACGTCTACCGCTACTTCGGAAGCAAAGAAAAGGTTTTTCGTGCGGTGGTAGAGCCGGCCTATAAGAAAGTGATGAAGGTCTGGGAACACCTAGGAGAAGTCGAGAACGCAGAGTGTTTGAACCGCCTCATGGACGAGATCACAGCAAGGCTGGTTCAAATTCACGCCCAACACACCCTTGAACTCCGGATCCTGGTCTATGGAAGCGGGGGGAGCGAATACGAGGGATTTCGCGCTGAGACGATCCTGAAGCTTTCAGAGAAGCTTGAGCGACACCTCTTCGGCCCCCTGAGGGAAAGGAGGGCCGTAAGGGATCCGTACCTGTCTTACGTAGTTGCTGCCGCCTTTATCGAAGGCCTGCGTGTTCTCTTGAGGCGGCATGATAACACAGGTCAGTTAAGGGAAGCTGCCGCCGAGTTCTGCAAGTTCTACTTCAACGATATCGCGTCAAGATTCGAGGACAAGGGTGTTTCCTGGCAAAAAACCAAGAAAAGGAATGATAAATAAGGGAAAATTCTGTTAGAAAAACCATGTTTCATGAAAACCGCATAAAACAGAACTTTCTGCCTTTGTCATGTTATGGTAAAATTGAACCTAGGTTCGCTTTACCTTAACTCTCTATCTCCATCAAGCAAGGACGGACTGGTGATCCTGTGACCCTTAGAAAGGACTCCGCAAGATTTGTGGAAGAATATCTTGTTTGGTCGGGGAGGAGCCGTGCCACCATTGACGGCTACCGGAAGGATTTAAGGTACTTTGCGGACTACATTGAAAAAAAGAAGAACTGCCAGGCCTTTACCGATGAAATCACTGAGGCCGACCTCGAGGGCTACCTTCATTACCTGAAGGTTGAAAAGGGCTGCTCCCAGAGGACCATCAGCAGGTATCTCGGCTCTCTGAAGTCCTTCTTCAAATATGCTGTCCGCCAAAAGGTAATCACCCACAACCCCGCAGAAGGAATCATCACTCCCAAGGTCCCCAAACGCCTGCCCGTCTTTCTGAGTAAAGATGAGGTGTCTAGACTGGCTTCCGCGGCCCGGAGCCGCACCATAAAAACCATTATCTGGACCCTTTACCTCACGGGCCTCAGGAACTCAGAGCTCTGCAGCCTGAGGCTAGATGATGTCGATTTTGGAAGGAACATTATTACCGTCAGGCAGGGCAAGGGGGGGAAGGACAGGATAGTACCCCTCAACCCGCGCCTTGTGGTAAGGCTTAAGGATTATCTCGAGAACCACCGGGTGCACCGGGGAACGGAGATCTTCTTTTCCACCCGCAGTGGCGGGATCACACCCGCCTATGTGAGCCAGTGCATCAGGGAGGCTGCGCGCCGGGCGGGCTTCAAGCAGAGCATCAGT
Organism: Candidatus Acetocimmeria pyornia; assembly: GCA_004367365.1. GTDB lineage: Bacteria > Bacillota > Sulfobacillia > UBA3575 > UBA3575 > Acetocimmeria > Acetocimmeria pyornia. The sequence goes on along the minus strand of SESX01000205.1, from coordinate 1,884 downwards.
GCCCACACCTTAAGGCACAGTTTTGCAACCGCCCTTTACCAGAAAGGGGTGGGCCTTCTGGAGATCAGTGCCCTGCTGGGGCACGGCTCGGTGAACACGACCCAGATTTACGCCCACCTCGGGAACAACCAGCTGCAGAGGGCAGTTCAGCTGCTTTAATTCATGATAAGGGGGCCGGCGATGGCAAGACCGGAGAAGATCCAGGAAGCTGTGGAACTGTTCAAGGAAGGTAAGGATGCGCGCGAAGTGGCGCGGAAGCTGGGTTACGCGGATACAAAGGGCCTTTCCAAGCTGATGCGGCGCTACGGCTACCGGTGGGATCCCGAGAAGCAGAACTACGTCCCAGATGAGAGGTCACAGGGGAAGCCTGGTTTGGCTGCCGCGGCCATCCTCGAGGAGAGGGCTGGAGAAATCCTGGCCCTTCTCGATTGGTTCGAGAAGAGCGTGGGAGTCAAGAAAACGGTTCCCAACATCCGGACCTTTACGGGCCCAACCGTTGCCAAAGGGTACAGCCTGCCTGCCGAGCTGGCCGGGAGGCTTGAAAGGTTCTGCAGAGCGCGAGCGTACAAGGAAAAAGATGTTGTGGTCACCGCCATCTCGGAATTCCTCGACAGGCACGCCTAGACCATCAAGTCGAAAATTCGACCCGGGTCATCAAACCCTGCTGAGTCTCCGGGCCCCGTGCCCGCCCTCAAGGCTGAGGGTGAGACCTTGGGCATGGCAAATGGTATGTGGCAACCCTGCCCCACGGTAGGGAGGTGACCTTCCAGAAGTTAGAAGAATAACTCCAAGAGTCACAGGCCCTGGGCCCTGGCGATAAAACCCCGGGGCCCTTTCCGTTTTCAGCCTGAGGACGGGAGGTGAGAAGATGCCCTGGAGGAAGTGCCCGAAGCCTTAATGCACAGCCGACCCGAGCGAGCAGTTATGGAAATGCCCCCACTGCGGCGCTGAGGTTCCCTACCAGGGCCAGATTGCACCTGGGTCAAGGTTGCCAGAGAAAGAAGAGCCCGGCTTTGGAGTAACTTTGCGGTTGCCGTAAGTCATCATTCCAATGGAGCTTATTCCTTATATGCATACCAGCCCTCCCTGGTCATCGGGAGATCATTGTTGAGCCCCTTGGAGAACAGCAGTTGATGGATGTCAAGGCCGCTGTACCGGAACGAAACAGCACAGCCCACCAGATACAACCGCCACATCTTGACAAAGGCTTCGCCATACATCTTCTTGACTTCTGGTACTACCCGTTCGAAGTTCTCAGCCCAGTGATCCAGGGTGAGGGCGTAGTGCAGACGCAGACTTTCGACGTCCAGTAGATGGAAGTCAAACTCGGGCAGCTGCCACACTATTTCGCGCAAAGAAGGTATGTAGCCCCATGGGAAAATATATTTCTCCATCCACGGGTTGGGCGGGGTTTCTTTACAGTGGGTAATGGTGTGCAGCACTGACAGGCCGCCAGGCTTTAACATCTTGTTGACGGCTTCCATATATACCGGGATGTTTTCCTTACCGACATGCTCGAACATGCCGACACTGACGATCTTGTCGAATACCTCGCTTTCTTCTGCCAGGTTCCGGTAGTCAGCCAGCCGTACCTCAACCTGGCCGGTCAGACCCTCGGCTTTGATTCTTCGCTTCGTTTCCTCGACCTGGTTTTTACTGAGGGTGATGCCCACCGCCTGGACACCATATTTCTTCGCCGCCCTGATGATCAACCCACCCCAACCGCTTCCAATATCGAGCAGCCTCTCCCCGGGCCTGAGGTTCAGTTTGCGCAGGGTGTGATGGATCTTTTGCAGCTGGGCATCCCGCAGCGAGTCAGTGGGCCGGCGAAAATAGGCACAGGAGTAACTCATGGTTTCGTCCAACCACAGGCGGAAGAAGTCA
>SESX01000204.1 GCA_004367365.1 Candidatus Acetocimmeria pyornia | reverse complement strand
TCATAGGTAGGCTGCAAACCATCCTTCTCCTTCTTGCCTTGTAACTCCTCAACCTGTTTCAATCCCTCATAGGTAGGCTGCAAACCAAAAACCTGGAAGACGTACGCCCTCGATGTTGAACCGTTTCAATCCCTCATAGGTAGGCTGCAAACAGTGCTCGAAATTGAGTTAGAGGAAGAATTGGAGAATAGTTTCAATCCCTCATAGGTAGGCTGCAAACGCAATCCAGACAGAGTTAAGGAAAGTGTCTGGGTTGAGTTTCAATCCCTCATAGGTAGGCTGCAAACGTATTCATCCTGGAGTTCCGGCCCGGGAAGAATCAGTTTCAATCCCTCATAGGTAGGCTGCAAACGCTTGTACCGGATCGGTCTGTCAGGAACGGGGCGGTGTTTCAATCCCTCATAGGTAGGCTGCAAACGGCCCCGCCGTAGCCGAGAGGGTTATCCTGGATATGTTTCAATCCCTCATAGGTAGGCTGCAAACGGAACAATCCTCACGCTGGCAAACCTCGAACATCTCAGTTTCAATCCCTCATAGGTAGGCTGCAAACGTAATACGTCCTGCCAAGGCAACATTCTTGAAGGTAGTTTCAATCCCTCATAGGTAGGCTGCAAACGATTGAAGTGCTTGCCAACCCTAAATATCGGACCGCGTTTCAATCCCTCATAGGTAGGCTGCAAACGGGAGAACTGGACGTGCTTTGACATTCCGGAGGACGTTTCAATCCCTCATAGGTAGGCTGCAAACGGCTGGCGCGGGAACAGTTCATCCTCGCCGGCCGCTTGTTTCAATCCCTCATAGGTAGGCTGCAAACGCCTACGGGGTGGGGCCGGCCCGGGCCGGCAAAATTGGTTTCAATCCCTCATAGGTAGGCTGCAAACGGTGGCCCACCTGATCCGGGACGGCATTATCCCTGAACGTTTCAATCCCTCATAGGTAGGCTGCAAACAACAGAAACGTTTACTGCCGGTCGCTGAAGATGTTTGTTTCAATCCCTCATAGGTAGGCTGCAAACGTTCAGCTTGTTTCATCATAAAGTAATCGGGTAAACGTTTCAATCCCTCATAGGTAGGCTGCAAACGACGGAGGACCTGCGGCTGGGCGAAACTAAACTCGTGTTTCAATCCCTCATAGGTAGGCTGCAAACTGTTCCCCGGGGGGCTTGCGCGTATCGTTGATGGAGTTTCAATCCCTCATAGGTAGGCTGCAAACCCACCAGCTTATGCGGGATATTCTCAAGGGCAAGGTGTTTCAATCCCTCATAGGTAGGCTGCAAACTTGCATAGCCAATGGGTGTGTCTTTTACTATCTTTAGTTTCAATCCCTCATAGGTAGGCTGCAAACGAATAACTACCAGAAGGGAGTCTTCAACGGCGACCGTTTCAATCCCTCATAGGTAGGCTGCAAACGCAATAACGGTGGTAGTGGTACGTCTTTGGATGTTGTTTCAATCCCTCATAGGTAGGCTGCAAACTCTTCCTTTCAGCCATTTATATTTACTTCCGTTCGGGTTTCAATCCCTCATAGGTAGGCTGCAAACCACTCTGCAGCTCCTACACGACTATAGACAAATGGGTTTCAATCCCTCATAGGTAGGCTGCAAACGGTGTTGGGTCGGCGTAGATAGTGTGGTCGATTAGGGTTTCAATCCCTCATAGGTAGGCTGCAAACGATGCATGGATGAAACCGCTGCGTTTGAAAGAGTGCTGTTTCAATCCCTCATAGGTAGGCTGCAAACCTTTTGGTGGCTAGTGTCCTGCTCCTGGCAGGTGGAGGTTTCAATCCCTCATAGGTAGGCTGCAAACGTGGTCCCTAATGAGGGGGCTCTCAACCTCCACGGTTTCAATCCCTCATAGGTAGGCTGCAAACCCGAGCCTCCGGTGTCATGGTTTGTGTTCTTGTCGCGTTTCAATCCCTCATAGGTAGGCTGCAAACTCGGAGCCGGACGCGGGGATGGTATCTGCCCACCAAAGTTTCAATCCCTCATAGGTAGGCTGCAAACGAGGCCTTGAAAGCCGCCTGCAGCGTGGCCAGCACGACGTTTCAATCCCTCATAGGTAGGCTGCAAATAAGCTTTTGCAAAGAGTCAATGCTCAGCTTGAGAACGTTTCAATCCCTCATAGGTAGGCTGCAAACCAGGTCAGGACGCAGATACCAAATATTACGTTCGTTGTTTCAATCCCTCATAGGTAGGCTGCAAACGAGAAAAAAAGAATGATAATTATTCCTATCAAGAGGTTTCAATCCCTCATAGGTAGGCTGCAAACAGTAGAAGCATTACGAGGTGTATTATCAAATCTTTGTTTCAATCCCTCATAGGTAGGCTGCAAACTAATAAGGTCACATTGGGTGACAACATCCTTGGAGACGGTTTCAATCCCTCATAGGTAGGCTGCAAACGAAGGAAGAGCACTTTTTATTGGGATCCTCGGAACAGGTTTCAATCCCTCATAGGTAGGCTGCAAACCTGATATTAAAGATTTGCTTAGCTAACGGGAAGCGTGTTTCAATCCCTCATAGGTAGGCTGCAAACCCGATACAGCGGAAGATGCAACAAGATGTAAATAGAGTTTCAATCCCTCATAGGTAGGCTGCAAACGTTTCCTAGGATTGACAGAAACTCTACTCTTGTCGTGTTTCAATCCCTCATAGGTAGGCTGCAAACTCCCTACACGAACGTTATACTTCTTGCGCAACTCTTGGTTTCAATCCCTCATAGGTAGGCTGCAAACTACAAACTATGGTTTGTCTTGATCATCGTGAGGAATGTTTCAATCCCTCATAGGTAGGCTGCAAACTTAGTATGGGTGTCATAAATATTAATCTCAAATTCTGGTTTCAATCCCTCATAGGTAGGCTGCAAACAGGCTAGGTGACTGAGTGCCGTAACACAGAAGAGTGTTTCAATCCCTCATAGGTAGGCTGCAAACTCAATCCCTGGTCCGGAGCAACCATCGGCATTGCTCGTTTCAATCCCTCATAGGTAGGCTGCAAACACCATTGGTATTAAAATACTCTCTTACCTTATCCACGTTTCAATCCCTCATAGGTAGGCTGCAAACCTTTCTAAAGAACAAAAGGAAGTATGGAAGAAATTGGTGTTTCAATCCCTCATAGGTAGGCTGCAAACGTTGGACGGGCTTCTGAACTTGAGACTTCCTTCCAGGTTTCAATCCCTCATAGGTAGGCTGCAAACCAGATACCGCGGAGATCAGAGTGGAAGTTCTTAGCATGTTTCAATCCCTCATAGGTAGGCTGCAAACGAGCTTTAAAAGTGGCTCTCAAGAACCCGCCGCAGTTGTTTCAATCCCTCATAGGTAGGCTGCAAACTGGGAACATACAGCCCCCCAGCTGTCTTGCCCAGCAGTTTCAATCCCTCATAGGTAGGCTGCAAACTGGTGGCACAAGGTGGACACCTCCTGCGGCGGAGAGCGTTTCAATCCCTCATAGGTAGGCTGCAAACTAATATCACCGCTCCGGCGTCAACTGCCTTAAGACTGTTTCAATCCCTCATAGGTAGGCTGCAAACCATTCAGATATGGCTAGGCGATGGCGTTTTTGGATGTTTCAATCCCTCATAGGTAGGCTGCAAACGCGCCAGGAGTTGCTCAGTGAAAGGAGGCGCCATCAGTTTCAATCCCTCATAGGTAGGCTGCAAACGGGCTGCGCCAGGGGCGGTTCCCATTCGGTACAGCGGGTTTCAATCCCTCATAGGTAGGCTGCAAACCCGAATGCCGCTGAATATCATGCTGTTTGACTACCGTTTCAATCCCTCATAGGTAGGCTGCAAACTGAGCCTTAAACGTTCAAGCTGTACCTCAAGACTATGTTTCAATCCCTCATAGGTAGGCTGCAAACTCAGTGTTTCCGATTTAACCACGTTGCACATGGCGCGTTTCAATCCCTCATAGGTAGGCTGCAAACTCCAGCAAGAGGCGGCGAGCCGGAGCGACAAAACGGTTTCAATCCCTCATAGGTAGAGTCTCCTGAAAAACTGACATTTGCTCGATAAGGGCATGATGGGCTTTTTTCAGTAAGTTC
>SESX01000203.1 GCA_004367365.1 Candidatus Acetocimmeria pyornia | reverse complement strand
CAAAGACTTCGTGGCCAGGGGGGAAAAGCTAGGAATCAAAAGCGAGGTATTCGGGCCTGAAACCGAAGACACCAGGGCTTTGAAAGAACTCATTACTTACGGCTTAAAGGGCATGGCCGCTTATCTCCACCACGCACGTGTCCTGGGGTATGATGATCGCAAGGTCTACGGGTTTATGCACGAAGCCCTTGCAAGCCTGACCACCCAGCAGTCCGTTGACGACCTGGTGTCGTTGGCCCTGAAGGTGGGAGAAGTAAACCTTAAGGTTATGGAAATCCTGGACCAAGCTCATAATGAAACCTTCGGGAGCCCTGAACCATCACCAGTCTTCCTGGGGGCCAAAAAAGGCCCGGCGATCCTGGTCAGTGGTCATGACCTCATGGACCTTTACCTACTGCTCAAGCAAACCGAAGGGAAAGGCATCAATATCTATACCCACGGGGAAATGCTCCCGGCACGCGCCTACCCAGAATTAAAGAAGTTTACACACCTGGCAGGCAACTACGGCGGAGCATGGCAGGACCAGCAAAAAGACTTCGAAGCCTTCCCTGGTGCCATTTTGGTGACCACCAACTGCCTCCAAAAGCCCCGCGACTCCTACAAAAACAATATTTTTACTACTGGTCCGGTCGCATGGCCGGAGGTAAGACACATTGGACCTAGCAAGGACTTCACCCCGGTAATCGAAAAGGCCCTGGAAATGAAAGGCTTCCCTGAAGACCTTGACGGCAAGACCATCTTGACCGGGTTTGCCCACCGGGCGGTGATGAAAGTAGCCGATAAGGTCATCGAGGCGGTTAAATCCGGCAAGATCCGTCATTTCTTCCTTATCGGTGGTTGCGACGGCCGAAATCCCAAGCGCAGCTACTATACCGAACTGGCAAAGGCTATTCCCGACGACTGCGTCATACTGACGCTGGCCTGCGGCAAGTACCGGTTTAACAACCTGGACTTCGGCACTATTGGCGATTTACCCCGGCTCATGGACATCGGGCAGTGCAATGATGCCTACTCGGCCGTTCAAATCGCCCTTGCCCTGGCGAAAGCCTTTGACTGCAGTGTCAACGACCTGCCGCTGTCCCTGGTCATCTCCTGGTACGAGCAAAAAGCAGTGGGAATCCTGCTTTCACTCCTTTACCTGGGTATCAAGGACATCCGCCTCGGGCCTTCACTCCCGGCCTTCGTCTCACCGAACGTCCTCCAGGTGCTGGTGGACACGTTCGGCATCAAGCCCATCAGTACGGTCGAAGAGGACCTCAAAGCCATCCTGGGTAGTGACCGGTAGAGACTGCCCCGTAAACCCAAACAAAAACAAGCCCACACTGCCCGGAAGAAAAGAACAATAACGGCAACGTAGAACAGGTTGAACCCTGTGCTCCAAGACAGCCCTGGGGGTAATCCCCAGGGCGTAATATTTCAAGACCGTGCCGCCTGCTTTAACGGCGGATTTTCAGGTCAAGGCAACCCAGGCCGCTGACAGGGCGCCACAGAAATTGTCAATATCTGGCAGGAGATCTCCCCTCAGTGTCGAATGGTAAAATATGGCATTAAGGTGGGTCGTATTATTGAATTCGCAAGAGGTGGCCTTTGGACCGTGACCCGCAAGCAAGGTGTTTCCCCCACATCACAATTGAAAAAGAGGAAAAGACGGGCAGTGGCGCTCATCCTGCTCATAATCCTGTCTGCCTCTCTGTTTTCGGGGACCACGGTGGCCGGCCCTCCCCGAGCACCAGGCAGCCCCTCCCCGCGCATCCCCGTCATCCTGGTCCATGGTTTAGCCTCAAGTGCCTCCCATGCATGGGGCGCCCCTGGTGCCGCCCCTCGTGAAAAAGAGAGCAGCGATTCTGGTCTCTACCAGTTCTTGGTCAACAATGGTTATCAACCTGGAAAAACACTTTTCGCTGTAGACTACCAATCCGAGAACAACGGGGATTACGCCGTCATTTACCGCCGCTGGCTGATGCAGGCCATCGACCAGGCAAAAAAAGCCTCTGGATCCGGGCAGGTTGATATTGTTGCCCACAGCATGGGCAGCCTCGTGGCCAGGTATTACCTGAACACCCCGTACTACCGTAACGACGTCCGGACCCTGGTGATGATCGCCCCGCCAAACCACGGGTCTTTCGGGGCAAATATCTTGAAACTCATGCTTTACCTGGAACGAGGGCTCAGAGAAACCCACCAGGCTTCAAGTACCCCGGCAGACCGTGGTTGGGGTGAGAAGGCCCCTTCCACGGGGGATGTTTCCAGCGACATCCCACCATTTACCGGGCAGTACGAGTATGTTTTTGAACGGGCCCAGACGGTCTATGAACCCCTCTACGGTGAGTACGTCCTCCGCGAAAAATTACTTCCCTCTCCATTCTCGTCCCCCTTGAGAAAACCAGCACGGTTCGAAGAGTGGCTGATCAGCAACCACCCCCAGTTATACCTGCGAGCTTTCAAGGAAGGCCAGGTACCACCCCAAAACCCTGGATACACACAAGACCCAAGGGGACCTGCACAGCCGCCTCCACCAGGGGAAGCCCTCACTCGAGCCTACTATGAAACCGTCGCCCTCCACGTCGGAAGGAACAACTTCCTTCGTTCCTTCGGCCTCACCCAAACGGCACTTGCCCTCGGGGTCCAGTCCCTTCAACCAGGGCCAGGTGTCCTGGAAACAATTCTCTTGACCGCAAAGGAGATCGCGGAAGCCTCAGTAAAAAACCTGGCCGGCAACCTCCTTTACCGCCTTGGTTTGAACCTGGCTGTTAGAAAAGTTGAGGACCTCCTCAGGGTAAAACCTGATTCGGTAGCCGTGGACCGCCTGCTGGAAGAGTACATTGAGTTCAACCAGAGGGTTGACGAAAAAGGCCGCCTCGATGTGGAACGGCTCCTGGGCAATTACTTTCTCTGGTACTGGAACCAAACCGAGACCGCAGCGCGAACCTCCATCCAGGAGACACCACGGCTGGCACCAAGGAATAACAATGTTAAGTACGTCGTCATCGCCGGGGAAATCCTTAACCTTTGGGCCCCTGTCTACAACCAGGTTGAAGCCAACGACATCATTGTGGAAACATCCTCCACCTTCCTCCCCCTCATGGAGAATGATGTCTTTCAACTCTATACCGGCCTCGTGACCATGAACCACCTTTGGCTGAAGCGAAATCCCCATGTCCACCGGTTCATTTACCAACAACTCAGCCAGTATTATCCCATTGCCTCCGTCCACAGCCCAAGGGTAAAAGAAGGCTTGTTGGGAGGTAACTGGTCCGTAAGGGGTAAGGGAAAGGCCAGGCTCTGGGCCCCCTTTTACGTTGCCTTTACAGCCGACAACCTTCAGGATGCTTCCGGCAGGCTCACCCTGCGGGTCTTTCTGGGCAGGACGCCGAAAGAAGACGTCATCCCCCGTGTCTGGGTGCTCAAGGAAAGGACCGCAGGGGGTACCGAAAAAGAAGTCCTGGCCCCAGGTACCGCAGTCCCCGGGATTACCTCCAGCGTTTCCGGCCGGTCTCGGGGTGGCCGGCAGGAGTTGGTCGTTACCATTCCAGGCTTTGGAAAGGAGTACCGCCGTGTCCTTCTTGGGGTTAGAACCCAGGCCCCAGGCCTGACCGGTTTCACCATCCATCAATACCTGCCCCTGGCTCCCCTCCCCTTTTCATACTCCGCCTCCTTCGAGCCGGTTTCGGCTCAACCCCTCCAGGAGCAGGCCGCAACATCACCTTCAACCCCTTCCCACCCGCCGAGAGGACATCGCAGCACGAGCACAGGCCAACCAGGCTCCGGCCTCCCGGTTGATGTATCCCTGTACCCGGTATGGCTTCAACCAGTTCTGGCCCTTGCGCAAGACCCCCAAGGGCACAACCCTGACTCTCAACCAGGAAAGCCCGCGCGGGAGGCAAGAACCGGTCAGGCAGGGGCTTCGCCGTCAAAACGGGGCAAGACAGCCGCCAACGAAACCAGCGAAACAAAGGGTCTGGGTGAAGAAAACCAGGCTGTCCCCCTGATCCGGGTGGTGAGAACCTCCAAGCACACGACATTGAAAAAGGAAAGACGAACCTACCATGTTCGCTGGGAGTGGGACCTGGGTGACGGCCGTACCTTTATCGATCCAGACCCCCGGCATACCACCA